>VEQT01000058.1 GCA_018883065.1 Flavobacterium sp. | reverse complement strand
GATAAATGAGCATGAAGTATTTTTCGGGTTCATACAATTGGCCGTCCAATTCTGATTTGAGTTCTTTTTTGTACACATAATCCACCGTATCAGTGCCAAATTTTATCCGAATAAATGATACAGGACTATCTTGCAGAAATTGATAATCGTCTTTTCTAAACAAAAAGGTACCCGTCATTATTCTGTTATTAATACCAGCATCATCTCGAACCAACGAACCACAAGACTCTTGTTGGGTGTGCATTAGGGTTACAATTTTTCCGCTTTGCAATTGAATAAATAGCTTTGAATTGGCATCCAGACATTTGGCTTTAATGAACTCACCGCTTTTCTCTATGAATTGTACATTTAATACCGGAACGCCATCGGTTACAGTTATAGAATTAAATAGGTAACTAGCATTTCCAGCAAAATTACGCTCATATACCAAATATTCTTTCGTTGTTTTATAGGTTCCAATCGAATCGCTTATGTTTTGAATGTATTCGCAAGGAGTTTGTGCCCAAGACAGGGTTGTTACGATTAAATAGAAAAAGCAATAAATGGTTTTCATGGAGGTTATTTTAGTTTGCTGCAAAGTAATACTATTTTTTGGTTGTCTTTGTTTGTGGTAAAAAAGCAATACAAATCTCCACCGTCTTTAATTTTCCATTTTTTTCGAATAGTTTCAACTGCATCTGGAAAATTTCGGGTACTGATATTGGCCTGATTCAATGCCAGTTGTTTCATTCCTTCTTTATTGTAAGGAATACAAGCATCAATTTTAAACACACGCCCAGGAAATGGAATCAATTTGTTATGTGTATACAAGTGAGAATGCTCGTGCAATTTTTTTACTCCAAATTGGTAAGCAACAGCTTGAAATTGCCCCGATTTCATAATGGCACTATTGGGCTCATACACGTAATCAAGCGGTATTGAATAGGAACAATCTACTTGGGCATTCCATTCAAAATCTACTTGTTCATTTCCGTTTTTTGAAAAGTGCATGCAGCGCAATTGAATGGGTGCTTTTGCTGATAGATCGAGTAGCCACAACAATTCTTTTACTTCGTTTTCAACGGCTATAATGTGTATTTCTTTTACAAATTGTAGGGCCTGTATTCCCGAATTTAAGTCGAGTAGAGGGGCGGTTTTCACAAGTATATTTGGGCTATATGCAAAAAGAAGTTCAAGTGCTTGAGGTACATTGGGCAAGCAATCATCCAATAAAAATACTTTTCCTTTTACATCATTGCGCCTTGAAGGATCAATGTAAATCCAGTCAAATTGTTGGTTTGTGTTTTCTAAATAGGTCAAACTATCGCCAACTACAAAATTCACATTCGAAATCCCAAACACGTCAAAATTGTGTTGTACACTAGCAGAGAGTTCAGAAGATAGTTCGCAATGCGTGAGCTGATTTACTTTTTGTGAAAAATAATAATCGTCAACGCCCATGCCACCGGTAAGGTCTATGAGTGAGTTGCCTTGCACAAGCGATGCTTTATAAGCTGCTGTAATTTCAGATGAACTTTGCTCAACCGATAGTTTTGCGGGATAAATTAGGTTGGGCGTAGCATACCAAGTAGGTAATTTGGATTTGCATTTTTGTTTGGATTGTATTTGCTGAATAATATGAACCCACGAGCAGGTAGGAAACGGATTTTTTTGCAATGCTAATTTACTGCAATCAGCTTCCAAATGAGCAGTGATATACTCTTGAATATCTTTTTGTAGCAATAAATCAATCTCCAAAACTCAATGGGTAAAAATGTAGTTTAATATATTGGCACCCATTTTAAGTGCTTTGGTACGCACTTCTACAGGATCATTGTTCACTTCTTGATCTTCCCAACCGTCTCCCAAATCAACTTCATAGGTGTACAACAAAACCAATCTACCATTCACAAAAATTCCAAATGCCTGAGGTCGTTTGTTATCGTGTTCGTGTATTTTGGGAATTCCTCCCGGAAACGGAAAGGGTTTTTGAAACAATGGATGATTTGCTGGAATTTCTTGCAAGGGTAAGTTTGGAAACAATTTTTTTATTTCTTTTCGGATAAACTCGTCCATGCCGTAGTTGTCATCAATGTGCAAAAAACCACCGGCAGTAAGGTAGTGTTGTAGATTGACCACATCCGATTTACTAAACACTACGTTTCCATGTCCAGTCATGTGCACAAAGGGATAGGAAAATAAATCGGGGCTATCTGGTGTAACGGTGGCTGGTTTAGACTTGAGTGTTGTTCCAATATTTTGGTTGCAAAATTTTATCAAATTGGGCAACGACGTGGGATTAGCATACCAATCGCCACCACCACTGTACTTCAAAAGCGCAATTTCCTGTCCAAAAGACAAGCTGGTAAATAACATCAACAGCGGTAGAAATCGATTCATTTGGTTATTTTTTAATAATCTTCTGGGTTACTTTTCCTGATTTTGCAGAAAGTGCTATAAAATAAACTCCCGAATTCAAGTTTCTTACATCCATAGTAGTCGAGTTAAATGGGCCAACTTCCGAAAATACTTCGCGTCCTTCTATACTAAAAATCTGCACTTTTTCAATTTGCACACTGCTTTCAATGTAAAAAGTATCTACAATTGGATTTGGTTTTATTTGTACCGATTGTGCAGTAAATGCTGGTGTATCCAATACAATTAGCAGTGTTGTAACAGCCAAACGGTTGCTTAAGGTGTTACGGCTTTCGCATCCACCAATACTTTGGGCAGCAAAATAAGTATTGTTGTCTATTAAGGGTGTGTTTTCGGGTAAAGATGTGCCGCCAATTGGAGTAGAATACCATACAATGCCTGTTCCATTTACGGTCAAATCGGCTAAAGTTTGTCCAGCTATAAAATTTTGTGTGTTTGAACCTGTGGGTGGTGCAACAAACGGAATAAGGATAACTTGAAATGGTTTTACATACACACAGCCCGTGGCATAAGATTCAATTGACGCATAAAGCGTTCGGTTAGTGTCAAGTTCATACACCGATGGTGTTTGGATATAATTGTTGGTAAGGTTGCTTGCATCGTCTGGATTTTCATAGTATCGAATTTCAAAATCGGATGCAGTTAAACCATTTAAAATTAATTCTGTATTTGAGGAAAGATCGGCAACCTGTATCGGATTTTGGGTGCTGCAAATTGTAATATCTGCCGGTTCAGTAAAGTCCGGTGTTTGAACAAGAAGGTTGTAGTCGAGTGTGTCCGAAATATAACTGGTTTGCGTACCATTGGTGTAGGCTACTACAGCCGAAATCTCTTGGTTTTCTGTAGGACAAATGATTAACGGATTGGGTGCCGAGTTCATGTACACACCATTAATTCGCCAGTTTAACTGAGTGGTTGATGCGCCAGCTGGAGTAAATCGCCAAGCTTCGTTTGTGGCTGACCAATTTCCTGTGTTTCTTCCGGGTGGAACATAAGCCATAGTTCCTGCACTGTTTTGAATACCTACTAATCCACTACCAGAATTCCATCCCATACAAGCAGTGCGATTGGCTATGATTATTTCAATAATGTTGGTGGTTTCATGCAAGACAATTTGTGATGTTTGTAGCCCATTTGCAGTTCCACAAATGTAAGTTGGCAACGCATTGAAATTAGCCACAAAAACCCGATTGGGTGAAGCATTTACACCGGTGTCCAATACATAGAAATTTACATTTTGAACCTGTGGATTAACTACAGGTGGTGAGCTGATATCAGTATCTTGGTACACACCATAAATCGCATTTTTTACCGGAAAAGTTGCATTTGGTATGGTTTGCGAAAAATTCCAATTGCAGTACCCGTTGGGATTGTATGTGTTTGTTCCAAATGTAATTAAGCCATTTGATCCAACTAATATTTGGGTGTAATTGGCATTGAAAAAACTAAACGAAAAAGGTAAATTCACCACTGATGACCAGGTGTCATCTGCATTTGCGTTGAGAGTAGTTCCACCAGTAAAAGGAAAGGTTGGAGCATAGGGAATGCTGCTCAGATCGTAGGATGTAGTTGATTTTCCTTCAAAATAATTAGCGGTTAAGGTGGTGCATTGTCCGGGCGAACAAACCACTCCGGTGCTTTCTACTGTTACCGTAGCCAAAGGCGTTTGGGCAACTACACATTGCGCAAGTAAAGCGAATAAGAATACAATTTTTTTCATGGTTATTGATGGATAAATGACACACTATGGCAAGCGGCCAACGCAGCTGTTTCGGTACGCAAGCGGGTATTTCCGAGTGTAACGGGTTGATAATTTTGAGCTAAAGCCAATTGAATTTCGGCTGAAGAAAAATCGCCTTCAGGTCCTATTAATATTGTGGTTTGTTGATTCAGGTTGAGTTTTGATTTCAACGAATAGCGTTCGGTTTCTTCGCAATGCGCGACAAAAATTTGACCAGCTCGTACTTCTTTCACAAAAGCGGTAAAAGGCGTTAACGGATGAATTTTGGGTAAATAGCACTGGTTAGATTGTTTCATTGCTGAAACCATTACTTTTTCAAAGCGATCTAAGTTAATGTGTTTGCGTTCGGCATGGTCGCATAAGATAGGTGTAATTTCAGATAGGCCAATTTCGGTTGCTTTTTCTAAAAACCATTCAAAACGGTCATTCATTTTGGTGGGAGCAACAGCCAAATGAAGTTGATAAGCCAACGGTTTTTGCAGTTCGACATCCGTGATTTGTACGGTACAATTTTTTTCTGATGCCAAGGTAATTTGTGTAGTAAATAAATACCCTAATCCATTGGTTACAAATAAAATGTCTCCATCTTTTTTACGCAGCACTTTAACAATGTGTTTGCTTTCTTCTTTGTCAAATGAAAAGACAGTATCAGTTGCAGAAAGTGTGGCGTCGTAAAATAATTGCATCTTAAAATTGGATTCGGGCTTTTGAAACCACCTCGGCAGTTTCAAATTGTTGTTCTAAGAATTTTTGATAGCCCACAATACCTATCATGGCAGCATTATCGGTGGTGTATTCAAATTTGGGAATAAATGTGGTCCAACCAAATTGCTTTTGTGCTGATTCCATTGCTGCTCGTATGCCTGAATTGGCTGAAACGCCACCACCTATTGCAATTTGTTTGATGCCCGTTTCATGAACTGCTAATTTTAATTTGTCAATCAAAATTTCAATTATGGTATGTTGAATAGAGGCACATATATCATCTAATCGTTCGGCAATAAAATCAGGATTTTCAGCTACATTTTTTTGGATAAAATATAAAATAGCGGTTTTAAGCCCCGAAAAACTAAAGTCCAAATTTGGGATTTTAGGTTTGGTAAATGCAAAAGCTTTTGGGTTACCTTGTTGTGCATGTTTGTCAACCAATGGCCCACCGGGATAGGGAAGACCTAAAATTTTTGCACTTTTATCAAAGGCTTCACCTACCGCATCATCGGTTGTTTCTCCTATAATTTTTAAATCAAAAAAACCATTAACCTGCACAATTTGCGTGTGACCACCAGAAATAGTTAGGGCTAAAAAAGGAAATTGAGGTTTGGAATATCCGGGTTCATCTATAAAATGTGCAAATATGTGGGCGTGCATATGGTTTACCGCAAGCAAAGGAATATCAAGTGCCATGGCCATTGATTTGGCAAATGAACTTCCAACCAGTAACGAACCCAAAAGTCCTGGACCTTGTGTAAAAGCGATTGCCTGCAGTTGATTTGCGGTTATACCTGCTTTTTTTAGTGCAGCATCAACCACTGGAACAATATTTTGTTGGTGCGCTCTTGAGGCCAATTCGGGTACAACTCCACCATATTGTTGGTGTACCAATTGGTTGGCAACAACATTTGACAGAACTTTGTCGTTACAAAGTACAGCAGCAGCGGTATCATCGCAGGAGCTTTCAATGGCTAAAATGTACACCTGATTTTGTGTCATGTAATGCTGGGTACTTTTGGTAATATAATTTTAGAATTCATCATAAAAAAGGTTATTTTTACGACGCAGCCAAAATTAGTTTTTTTTTATACACAGCTGCTGCATTTCAATTGATAATTTGTGTTTAGCAACATTAAAATTTTGCAACTATAAAACGCCCACTCCACATACTTTTTCGCTGCCTATTGCTGCTTGTTTTTGCTTTGCTTTCGTGCGCAATTGCGCTCACGCTTCCCGTTGTTCAAACCAAAATTGCACGTTACCTTACGGAAATAATCAACCGAGATTACCATACCAATATTCAAATTGACCAAGCCAGTTTTACACTTTTTGGCGATGTAAAGCTAAAAAAAGTGCTCATTTTGGATAGCCACAAAGACACGCTAATTTATGCCAACCGCATAAGCGCTTCGTTTCAAGATTTCAAAAAATTAATCGACAAATCCGACCTTATTTTTAATGAAGTGCGTATTGACGGATTATTCATGCAAATGAAAATATACAAAGGCGATACCTTGTCAAATCTTGACGAATTTATTGCTGCTTTTGACGACGGCAAACCCTCAACCAATTCATTCCTGCTTACTGCAAATACGGCACACATTAGCAATAGTAAGTTTTTGTATCTCGACTTGAATTTTAAAGATCCACGCGATGCCGAGTTTACACAGATTAATGGTGAATTGAGTCAATTTAAAATTTTGGGTTCAAATGTTACTACAGGTATAGACAAGCTGTCATTTTTGGATTACCGCGGCTTGTATGTAAAAAACGCTTCAACTCAATTTAGCTACACCAAAGAGCAAATCCGCTTACAAAATATAGACTTAATTACACCACATTCTTTATATAAAGGCGATGTAACACTTAAATATACTTTAGATGATTTTTCGGATTTTAATAACCGAGTGCGCTTTTTCTTCACTATAGATCAAGCCTCTTTAGCAAGTGACGATATTCGGTATTTTTATGATGAATTGGCCAAGGGCAAAAACTTTACGCTCAAAGGGCATATTACCGGTACCCTCAACAATTTAACCTTCCGAAAATTACGCGTTACTGATGGGAATGGTTCGTTGATTGCCGGAAACGTAGTATTTAAGAATGTATTTGGCGGTCCCGATGAGCGGTTTTACATGAAAGGCGATTTTACCAAGCTTAGAAGCAATTACCAAACCTTGACCGCTTTGTTGCCCAATGTGTTGGGAAAAAATTTACCGCCAGTCATGAGCAGATTTGGAACCTTTGAGGTAATAGGAACCACCGAATTGACTGCCAATACCTTGACTGCCAATTGCACTGTACAATCAAAATTGGGCTTAGCCAAAGCCAATTTCACTATGGATAATTTACTTCAAATCGAAAAAGCCAACTACAAAGGTTTGGTTGGTTTGACGCAATTTGATTTGGGTGAACTGTTGCATCGTACAGATGTAGGAAAAGTATCGCTAAATGTAAACGTGGATGGGAGTGGATTTGATATTAAACATTTAAACACCAAATTTGAGGGTGACATCTCGCAATTGAATTTTAATAAATACCAGTATTCAAACATTCAAATTGATGGCCGATTTAAAAATCCAGTTTTTAATGGAAAACTTATTGTCAATGATCCCAATTTGTTTTTGGATTTTATGGGTTCGGTTAATTTGAACAAAAAAGAGATTGCCTATGATTTTCATGCAGCTGTTGATTATGTTAATTTGTATGCCTTACATTTCAATACAAAAGACTCTATTTCTGTTTTTAAAGGAGATGTTGATATAAAGCTAGAAGGCACCTCAGTAGATAACATTAAAGGATCTATTTTCCTAACCGAAACGTCCTATCAAAACAAGAAAGACACCTATTATTTTAACGATTGTTCCATAAGTTCAAGCTTTGATGAAGGCGGTGTGCGTACCATTGCTATTGCATCACCCGACATCATTAACGGAAAAATTCAAGGCAAATTTCAAGTAAATCAACTGCAACCAATTATCGAAAATGCTTTGGGAAGTTTGTATGCCAATTATTCGCCCAACAGGGTCAAAGCGGGTCAGTTCATGAAATTTGACTTTACACTATACAACAAGGTGATTGATGTGTTTTATCCCGGTATTTCAATTGCAACCAATACCGATTTAAAAGGAAGTATAAATGCCGACAAAAATGAATTCAAGTTTCAATTTAACTCTCCCGAAATTTCGGCCTATGAAACGGTTTTCAATAAAGTAAATATTCAAATTGATAATAAAAATCCGCTGTACAATGCATACATTGAACTGGATAGCATCAAAACAAAACAGTACAAGATCCGTGATTTTAGTTTAATAAATGTAACAGCCAACGACACTTTATTTGTGCGTTCAGAATTTAAAGGAGGGGACAAAGGCGAAGACAGCTATGCATTAAACCTATACCATACTATAAATACACTCAAACAAAGCATAGTTGGTATTCAAAAGTCGGAATTGAAATACAAAGATTTTTTATGGTATTTGAATGAAAAAGATGGCGATGACAACAAAGTAATATTTGACAAAGCGTTACACCATTTCACGTTTGATAATTTGATGCTCTCACACGAAAACCAGTTTGTTTCGTTGACCGGAAATTTATCCGGAAAAACCGAGAAAGATTTATTCCTTCAATTTAACGCCGTGCCAATTGACAAAATACTTCCAAGTATGGATGATTTTTCGCCCAAAGGATTTTTAAATGGCAGCGTAAATTTAAAACAACAGGCAGGAGTGTATCAGCCGGTTTCTAAAATTGCCATCGACGAATTGGCTATAAATAATATAATGCTTGGTCGCCTAAACCTAGAATTAACGGGTGACGAGGCGCTCCGTAAATTTAATTTACTCGCCAATATTGAAAATAAAGAAGTAGAATCGTTTACTGCTAATGGAGATGTTGAACTCACTACTGAAAAAACAAACATCAACATGGACCTTAATTTTGATAATTTCAATTTGGGTGTGTTGAGCTCTTTTGGAGGAGACATTCTAACCGATGTACGCGGACTAGCAAGCGGTCGCTCTAATCTGTCGGGTGACATTTCTAATTTGGACATCAACGGCCGACTGTTTGTAAACAAAGCAGGTCTACGAATACCGTATTTAAATGTAGATTATACCGTAGCTGATGATGTAGTCGTTGATGTCACCGAAAATAATTTTTATGTTAGTAATGCCCAACTTTTTGACAAAAAGCACAACACATCCGGTACATTAAATGGAACGATTGCCCACAAAAACTTCTCTGACTGGAAATTTGATTTAGCCATAAACTCAAAACGATTATTGGCTTTGGATACCAATTATTCTGAAGATGCGGCCTATTATGGCACGGCATTCATGGATGGATATGCAGCTATAAAAGGGCCTCTTGATGCTTTGAAGATCAAGGTAGCTGCCAAGTCAGAGAAAGGTACGCAAGTAAAAATTCCCATTAGTGATGCGGAATCAACCGATACAAATAATGCCTTGCATTTTATTACCAAAAATGAAAAATACAAAATCAACAAGGGCAGCCAAACGGTTCGCAATTACAACGGCATTGATTTAGAATTTGACTTTGATATTACACCTGATGCCGAAGTAGAAATTGTATTGGACCGCAACTCAGGACACGGCATGAAGGGGAAAGGATTTGGTTCTTTACTCATTAAGATTAACACCTTGGGTAAGTTTAATATGTGGGGTGATTTCCAGGCCTACGAAGGAGTCTATAATTTTAGGTATGGTGGATTAATCAATAAAAAGTTTAAAGTTAAAAAAGGCGGATCCATTAGCTGGGAAGGCGATCCTATGCGCGCCAATTTAAATTTAGAAGCCGTCTATTCTACCACTGCAAATCCGGGGGTATTAATTGAAAATGCTTCCTTCAACAAAAAAGTACCTACCGATGTGGTTATTGGACTCAAAGGAAATTTGAGTAATCCGGAACCCAATTTCGAAATAAATTTTCCTACAGTAAGTACAGTGTTGCAGTCAGAGATTCAAACCAAACTCGACGACAAAGACATCCGTCAAAAACAAGCCTTAATCTTGCTTTCAACTGGTGGTTTTTTGAGTGTTGATGGATTAAACCAGTCTTCGATTAAAAATAATCTGTATGAAAAGGTTGGTGATTTATTTGGTTCGGTTTTTAATGATACCGATGGAAAATTTGTTGTTGGAGTTGACATTGTATCGGCTGATACCAATCCAGGCGCCAATACAGATGGTCGTTTGGGTGTAAATTTTACAACCAAACTCAATGAGCGTATATCGATCAATGGAAAAGTTGGGGTTCCCATTGGAGGAGTAAATGAATCTACAATTGTGGGCGATGTAGAAATTCAATACCGGGTGAATGAAGACGGAACTTTGAATTTGAAAGTGTTTAATAAAGAAAACAACGTAAACTATTTTGTGGGTGAGGGCGTAGGCTATACCCAAGGAATAGGTATTTCATATGAAGTGGATTTTGAAACCTTCAAACAACTGTTGCAAAAAATATTTGTTCACCAAAAAATTGAAAAACTAAACAACACATCTTCGCAAAAAGAAATGCATGATTCCGAAATTTTACCTGACTTTATTCATTTGAACAACCAAGAAAAGAAAGAGCCAGAAAACAAAACACTTAATAGAGAAGGTCTGCCTCCGGAGGAATAAGCGTATTCATTTGATTAATTTTGACTTCAACCGAAAACTTATCAACGAAAACGATTGAATTTAGCCACAATGGAGCAAATCAGCGAATACCATTATTTTACAATACATTCTTTGCTAATTTTACATTTTAAATCTAAAAAATGCCAACAAAAATTAAGAAAATAGGAGTTTTAACTTCTGGAGGTGATTCTCCAGGAATGAACGCTGCAATCCGTGCTGTAGTTCGTACATGCGCCTTTCACAACATTGAATGCATTGGTATTTACAGAGGTTACCAAGGCATGATTGAAGGCGACTTCAAAGAAATGGGTCCCAGAAGTGTGAACAACATTGTAAACAAAGGAGGCACCATTTTAAAATCGGCACGATCAAATGAGTTTAGAACACCTGAAGGCCGAAAAACAGCTCACGAAAAATTGGTTTCCGCTGGCGTGGATGCCTTAGTAGTGATTGGTGGAGACGGTAGTTTTACTGGTGCAGAAATTTTTAACGAAGAATACGGTTTCCCTGTTATGGGAATCCCCGGAACCATAGACAATGATATTTTTGGAACCTCCCACACACTGGGTTACGACACCGCTTTAAATACGGTTGTAGAGGTCATCGATAAAATACGCGACACGGCGAGCTCCCATAACCGTTTATTTTTTGTTGAAGTTATGGGACGTGATGCAGGCCATATTGCCCTTAATGCGGGTATTGGAGCAGGAGCAGAAGAAATTTTAATTCCCGAGGAAGACCTAGGACTCGATCGATTACTCGACTCATTAAAACGCAGTAAAGCATCCGGAAAATCTTCGAGCATTGTAGTCATTGCTGAAGGCGATAAAATTGGCAAGAATGTGTTTGAACTCAAAGATTATGTAGAGGCTAATCTTCCAGAATATGATGTTCGGGTTTCTGTTTTGGGACACATGCAACGCGGTGGTTCTCCCTCTTGTTTTGACCGCGTGTTGGCTAGTCGCTTGGGTGTAAAAGCTGTAGAGTCTTTAATAGAAGGCAAAACCAATTATATGGTGGGGTTAATGAACGACAAAGTAGCGTTGACGCCTTTAGAACAAGCCATTAAAGGACATACAGAAATCGACCGCGAATTACTTCGCGTGTCGGATATCATGTCAACCTAAGCACACATTTATCATTTATAAACAAATTAATCATAACCGACATACGTGATTACGTATGCCAAACAAATGTAAACATGTCAAAAATTAAATTAGGAATTAACGGATTTGGACGAATTGGTAGAATTGTTTTTAGAGAGTCAATTAACAGAGATAATGTTGAAGTGGTTGCCATCAACGACTTGTTGGATGTTGATCATTTGGCTTATTTGTTAAAATATGATTCTGTTCACGGTCGTTTTAACGGAAAAGTAGACTTAAAAGAAGGTAAATTATACGTAAACGATAAATACATCCGCATCACTGCTGAGCGTGATCCAGCCAATTTAAAATGGAACGAAGTAGATGTAGATGTTGTAGCAGAATGTACTGGATTTTTTACCACCATTGACACTGCAAAAGCCCACATTACAGGTGGTGCCAAAAAAGTCATCATATCTGCACCATCGGCTGATGCACCTATGTTTGTGATGGGCGTAAATCACACCGAAGCAAAAGCATCCGATTTAGTTGTATCAAATGCATCTTGTACTACAAATTGTTTGGCGCCATTAGCCAAAGTAATTCATGATAATTTCGAAATCCTTGAAGGATTAATGACAACAGTGCATGCTACTACTTCTACACAAATGACCAACGATGGTCCTTCACGTAAAGATTTCCGTGGCGGACGTTCGGCTTTGGTTAATATGATACCGTCAAGTACTGGTGCAGCCAAGGCAGTAGGCAAAGTAATTCCATCCCTAGATGGCAAATTAACAGGAATGTCTATGCGTGTGCCAACAGTTGACGTTTCTGCTGTAGATTTAACGGTGAAATTGGCCAAAGAAACTTCGTATGCTGAGATCATGGCTGTATTGAAACACGCCTCTGAAACGAGCATGAAAGGCATTCTTGGTTATACCGAAGACGATGTGGTATCACAAGATTTTGTATCCGATTCAAGAACATCTATCGTAGATGCCAAAGCAGGAATTGGATTGAATTCCACTTTTTTCAAACTAATTTCATGGTATGATAATGAGTATGGCTATTCAAGCAAACTTATTGATTTAGCCGCACACATTGCCAAACTTTAATTCTAATTTAAATCCCGTTATATAGACGTTATATAGCGGGATTTTATTTTTCTACACAACCAAACCTAACCAGAAATGAAATTATTAGTTGATAGTGGTTCCACAAAAGCCGATTGGATTTCGATTGATGACAACGGAAAAGTATTGTTTACAACTCAATCTTTGGGACTGAATCCTGAGGTTTTAGATAAAGCTGAAATTATTGCACGCTTAGAAGATAAATTTGATATATCGCACAACAAGAACAATGTATCCAATTTGTTTTTTTATGGCGCGGGTTGCGGAACCGACCGTATGAAAAATTTCTTGACCCAAGTATTTGAAGAGTATTTTCCCAATGCAGCTATAGCTGTGCATGAAGATACGTATGCTGCTGTGTATGCCACCACACCCAAAAATGAAAAAGCGATTGTTTCTATTTTAGGAACAGGTTCGAACTGCAGTTATTTTGATGGGGTAGTGCTGCACCAAAAAGTGCAATCGTTGGGGTATATTGCCATGGATGATTGTTCGGGTAATCGCTTTGGAAGACATTTACTACGGGCCTATTACTTTAATAAAATGCCGGCTCATTTAGCCAAAGCCTTCGAAAAAGAATACAATGTTGATCCTGATTTTATCAAAAATAATTTATACAAAGAACCCAATCCAAACGCTTATTTGGCAACATTTGCTAAATTTTTGATTAAGTACAAAGACGAGGATTTGTGCAAGCAATTTATTTTTGCAGAAATGGAAGATTTTGTTGAGAATTACATCAAACAATTTGATAATTGTACCGAAGTTCCCGTACATTTTGTTGGGTCTATTGCCTTTTATTTAAAGGAGGAATTAAAAACGGTGCTTCAGAAACACAACATACACATCGGTAATGTATTGCGCAGACCAATCGATGGATTAATTGCCTATCATTCCATTAACAAATAAATCGTTTATCGCATTGCAATCATTGCAATTTCTATGTGAACGTTTTTTGGTAATGCTACAACTTGAACCGTTTCTCTTGCAGGAGCGGTTTCTTCGTTAAAATAACGGGCATATACTTCAT
>VEQT01000057.1 GCA_018883065.1 Flavobacterium sp. | reverse complement strand
GTATTATACAAAGTAGCACGACTGACACGGTAGTTTTTGGATTTCATTTTGAGGTACAAATTCTCGATATCAAAATGCTCCTCGCTATCGTAAATTTCACTCAAAATCGCAAAGCGCTCAGGTGTTTTTCGGTGGCCGTTTTTTTCAAGATAGAGCGTAAAAACATTCTTTACGATCTCTTGATTGGAACTGTTATCTTTTGCTATTAAAGTCATGCGGCAAAGATACTTTTTTTATCAAATTGAGGAAATTAAATCTTTTGATGGTTTCAAGTTTCAAGAAAAGAATAGATCCGCTTCGCTATGGTTCTATTGATTTTGTTTCAAGTTTCAAGTTTCAGGTTTCAAGTTTCAGGTTTCAAGTTTCAAGTTTCACGAAAAGAATAGTTTCGCTTTGCTATAGTGCTTTATATTTAATTGATCTTAGTTTAATTCAAACAACCTGAAACCTGAAACCTGAAACTTGGCGCAAGCCACATCCTTAATTCTTATACACCCGCGTTACCTTTTCAATCCCATCAATTTTTTTGATGTTGTCTATGAGTCGTTTCAAAATGTTGTTGTTGCGCACAATAACAGCAACTTGGCCATTGAAGATGCCTGCTTCGCCGCTCAAGGAAATGCTTTGGATGTTTACGTGCATGTTGTTGGAAATTACTTTGGTGAGCTCATTGGTGAGTCCAAGGGTATCCATTCCGGTAATATTGAGCACAGCCTTGTATTCTTGCTGCGACGAATCAATCCATTTGGCCAATATAATACGGTAGGCATAGTTGGATTGCAAACTGATGGCGTTCGGGCAATCTTTTTTGTGTACTTTGATTCCTTCGTTGATGGTTACAAAACCAAAAACATCGTCACCGGGTATGGGGCTGCAACAGGTAGAAAGTGTATAGTCTAATTTATCCTGATCAACACCAAAAACAAGCATATCGTAGTTGCTGCTGATTTCGGGTTTGTGAATGTCGACATCGGCGGTGTTGGGAGAGGAGCGCTTGATTTTGTTCTTGAAGAAATTCATCAAGGTGTTGCTCTTTTGTGCCGCGTAGTCTTTGAGTTGTTGGTTATCTATAGATCCGATGCCCATGCGGTAAAACAAATCCAAGCTGGTTTTCAGTCTAAAGTAATTCACCATTTCGTTGATTACCTGTTCGTTGAGCGTCACTTTTAAATGCTTGAGTTTGCGATGCAACAGTTCTTTTCCGTCTTCGGCTATCTTTTTGGTGTCTTCGTTTAAGACATTTCGGATTTTGTTTTTGGCGCGCGAGGTTGTAACATAATCCAGCCAGTGCATGGTGGGTTTTTGATTGGGTGAAGTAATTACTTCAATTTGATCGCCACTTTTCAATTCAAAATTCAAGGGAACCAATTTGCCATTTACACGTGTTCCTCTGGTTTTTACGCCAATTTCAGAGTGAATACTAAACGCAAAATCGAGCGAAGTGGCGCCTTTGGGCAACGATTTGATTTCCCCTTTAGGAGTAAACACAAAAATCTCTTTGGCATACAGGTTCATTTTGAAATCTTCCACAAAATCAACCGCATTGGTTTCGGAATTCTCTAAGGCTTCTTTCAGTAAATTGAGCCAGACATCCAAACCGCTTTCTTCGGTAGCGCCTTGTTTGTATTTGTAGTGTGCGGCGTAGCCTTTTTCGGCAATTTCGTCCATGCGTTCTGAGCGAATTTGTACTTCAACCCAGCGTCCTTTTGGACCCATTACGGTAAGGTGAAGGGCTTCATATCCAGTCGATTTTGGAGACGAAATCCAATCGCGTAATCGACTGGGACTGGGGCGATAATGATCGGTTACAATCGAATATATTTTCCAGGCCAAGAATTTCTCGTCGTGGGGTTTTGATTTGTAGACAATCCGCAAGGCAAATTTGTCGTACACCTCTTCAAAACGTACATTTTGGTTGAGCATTTTGCGGCGAATCGAGTAGATTGATTTGGGTCGGCCTTTGATTACATAATCGAGGTGCTCAGCATCTAATGATTGTTGAATGATTTGCGAGATGTCGGCAATATAGGATTCTTGTTCCTCTTTGGTTTCCTTTATTTTGCTAACTATTTCATTATAAATTGCGGGTTCGGTGTATTTAAGGCCCAAGTCTTCGAGCTTTGTTTTGATGTTATACAAACCCAAGCGGTGCGCCAAAGGGGCGTATATGTACAATGTTTCGGATGCAATTTTTACCTGCTTGTACTCGGCCATGGCTTCCATGGTTTGCATGTTGTGCAAGCGATCGGCAAGTTTGATTAAGATTACCCGAACATCATCGTTTAAGGTGAGCAACATCTTCCGAAAGTTCTCGGCTTGCATAGACACATTCAGATCTTTTTGAACTTTCGAAATTTTTGTTAACCCTTCAACCAATTGAGCTACTTTGGGGTTGAATAGGGTTTCTATATCAGACAACGTAGTAGACGTGTCTTCTACCACATCGTGCAACAAGGCGGCTGCAATTCCGGTGGCACCCAATCCAATTTCAGAAGCCACAATTTTGGCTACCGCTATGGGATGAAAAATATAAGCTTCTCCCGATTTTCGGCGTTGGTGTTGGTGGGCATCCACAGCCACATCAAATGCTTTTCGGATGAGTTTTTTGTCATCAGCACTCAGTTTTTGGTAACTGATGCGCAGCAATTCTTTGTATTCTTGCGCAATGGCTTTGTTTTCTTTCTCGATATCTAGTTCTGACATAAGATGGGGTGCAAATCAACGCTGAAAAGTACGGCATTGCTTCGAGCTGTGCAAGTGCAGTTTGCTAAAAATAACCTAAAAACCGCGTTGGCGTTTGGCTTCAAAAATGAGGATTGCTGCCGCAACAGATACATTCATACTGTCAATGACGCCTTGCATGGGAATGTGAATGTTTTGGGTAGCAGCCTCTCGCCAATCTTGGGTGAGTCCAGTTGCTTCGGTGCCTACAACAAGGGCTGTAGGTTTAGTATAATCTTGTGTGTAATACGGTTCGCTTTCTTGCAAAATGGCACTGTAAATGTCAATCTGATTGGCTTTTAAATACGCAATAATTTCAGCCGAACTTCCCGTCGCGATTTGATTGGTAAATACCGTTCCCACACTCGAGCGAATGGTGTTGGGGTTGTATACGTCATTTTTGGGATTAGCAATTAAAACGGCATCTACATTGGCGGCATCGGCTGTGCGTAAAATAGCCCCAATATTTCCTGGTTTTTCGGGTGCTTCGGCCACCAAAATTAAAGGATTTGGCCCCAATTGTAAATCACTGAGCTGCAAGGATTTCGCATGTGCTAAGGCTAAAATACCTTCGGTAGTGTCGCGGTAGGCTAGTTTTTGATAGACTTCGGATGATATTTCAATCCATTCGGTGTCTGCCGAAATTTCATGTTCTATATCCCGTTTGTCCAAAATATTGGGATCAAATAAAATCGTTTCCATGACATAGCCTCCCGCTAGCGCCAATTCAATTTCGCGCAATCCTTCTATGAGAAAAGTACCGGTTTCTTTGCGGCGTTTGGCTTTCTCTTGGAGTTGCACCAATGATTTGATGTAAGCGTTTTGACTGGAGCTAATTTGTTTCAAAGGAATTTCGTTCTAAATGGAGGCGTAAAAGTAAGCAATTGATTTAATGCGTGAGGTACACAAAACCGGTGAGTGGTTTGGGATTGTCGGCGTCGTGCAAATCGATGACATAAAAATAAGTACCGTCGGGCAAGTTGTTTGATCCAACCACTAAATTGGTGTTACTGGTCCCGTCCCAATCTGCAGTAGCTGCTGATCCTATCCATACTTTTGTACCCCAACGGTTATAAATTTCAATCGTGTAACGCAAAAAAATGTTGCGCAAATAGTCAATTTTAAAACTGTCGTTGTAGCTGTCGTTGTTGGCCGAAACATAATTGTACACGCGCGGTGGACAGTTTTTTATCGATAAATCAATTGGCGCAGTTTGGTAACAGCGTCCGTTGGAAACTTCGGCATAGAGCGTGGCTGGTGCACTTGCGGTGTAATTTGCCAAATTGCTTATCGCGTTTAACTGCGCAATCCAATCGATTTGGCTCGGGTAAATTATAACCGAATTGGTTCCTGCTTGCTGCAATTGAGTTGCAGTTGAAACCAAGGAATAGGTGCCTTGGTTAAAACCTTCGTTGCACACTTGAAGCGGATTTAGAGTGGGTAAAGCATCCGCAGTTTCGAGCATCAAGGTAGAAATGGCGCTGTTGTTGTTTTCGTTCAATTCGATTACCTGTGAAGTACCGGTTCCGTCATCATCCACAACAAATTTCAAATCAAAGGGGCTGGTTATTCCGACTGGTAAGGTAAGTGAAAGGGTGCCTGATTCGCTGCCATCGATTGGAATCACAGTTTGCGTGCTGATTGATTGCCAAAACACACCATTCAAGTAAACCGCAATGGGCACTCCGGCAGGTAAAGGATCAGTGCAATTGGTGTTATGCACCGAATAGTTTATACGAAAATTTGGGCTGTTGCATTGCATCAATGCACGATCAATAGCGATTGTCGCATCGGGTAATTGGCTGTTAAACTTTGTAACAATGGTGTTGATCATCACAAAATCTTGGCCAGAACTCAACTGAATTTGTGCTGATGTATCGCCAATTTGAATGGTGTTTTGTATGGGATACACATCCAAATCCATGTTGTACAAATCGGTAGCACCAGTAAAGCTGTTGGTGCCATTGAAGGCATTGGTGTTTGGGTTTAAAGGAGGATTCCCAATGAGGATGTTGTTAATTTTGAGTGATTCATTCACCGCTAAGCCGCGATCGCCTTCCCAGGCCACAAAGCCAATGGCTGCATTTTGGTTGTCTATAACATTCAAATTGTTCAAGGTAATTGAGATGTCAGTTGGCACATAATCCAAACCATCATACACATTTAATTGATTGAGTGGTAAGCTCGAATCGCTGTAGACAATTACCAAAGCCCAACCGGCAAAATTGGTTCCGTTGTTGCAATAAGCTGTTGGGGTAAGCACTTCGGATACGTCAAGATTTGCCAATGTGTACAGCCCATTTCCAGTAGTTTGCACTAAATTGGTTACTTCAACAAAGGCGCTAAAAAAAGGCAGGCCCGATGTGGCTTGTGTAAGTCCAAAGGTGCGAGAAGCGGTAAGTGCATTGCCGTTTAAGCTTACATCAAAATCGCCATTTCCAGATCCGGCCCAATACAAATACGCTTTTTCTATGGTTGACGTGGAATTGAGTGCCAACGTAGCCGATGAGCTGGTGTTGATTACACATGCGGCACCGGTTCCGTTTTCGGCCAAATTCATCGTATTGCCTACAAAAACAAAGTCGTAGCGGCCATTAAACTGCGCATACAGCTCAATGGTTTGGGCTTGAATGGGAGCCAAACACAGGAGCAAAATACTAATTACAAGAAAATGGAGTTTTGATTGCACGTGCTTTTCTATTGGGGTTTAAAAGTAGCAATTATATTTCAACCCGGAAAAGTGAGTTTGGTTTGAAATTATTTGCCTAATTTTCGACAGTTTAAATTGCCTTCGTGAAAACATATTCGGTTCAATTGTATCAACCTAAGCTAGCGGACAAGTGGAATGCTTTTGTATCGCAGTCCAAAAATGCTACTTTTTTGTTTCACCGCAATTTTATGGAATATCATCGCGATCGATATGCTGATTATTCATTGGTGGTTACCGAAAACGATAAATGGGTAGCGCTATTGCCAGCCAATATGTTGGGCAATGAAATATATTCGCACCAAGGCCTTTCCTACGGTGGTTTACTCGTGATGCCCAATGTACGCACAGCCGATTATTTTGCGATTCTTTCAGCGGTATGTCGGTATTTGATTGCGCATAATTTTACCCATTTACACCTCAAACCAATTCCCCGCATTTATGAGTGTTGTTTCTCAGACGAGATCGCTCAAGCTTTATTTGTAACCAAAGCCCAGCAAACCCGCAGCGATTTGTATTTGGTGGTCGACAAAAATGAACCATATCAGCCCAACCGCAACCGAAAGCGCGCGTTAAAAGTAGCTCAGGAATTAGGCATTGAAATTATAGAAGAAGCTAAATACGATTCTTTTTGGAATGAGGTGCTTACGCCCAATTTGCAACAACGTTTTGGCGTAAATCCGGTACATTCCTTGGCTGAAATAACGCAACTGGCAGCTGCTTTTCCTCAGCAAATTAAATTGGTTAATGCCTATTTAGATGGGGTACTCAAAGCGGGTTGTGTGTTGTTTATTATGCCCAATGTGGTGCATTTTCAATACAGTTCAGGCACCGACGACCGCATGGATACTGCCGCGCTTGATGTATTATTTGATTACGTAATTCAACGCTATCACTCTACACACCACGTGAGTTTTGGCAATGTTTCCGAACAAAACGGACTAAAAATAAACCAAGGATTGGCTTACTGGAAAGAAAGCTTTGGCGCAAAGCCCATTGTACAAACCTATTGGACATTGTCCTTGCAAAATGCCCATTTACTCGAGGCCTTATGAAAATACCCTTTTTAGATTTACAGCAAATTAATGCGCCCTTCGAAGCCCAGTTTCACACCCAATTGCAAGTCATGCTGGACAAAGGCTGGTATATTTTGGGCGAACAAGTGCAGCAGTTTGAAACTGAATTTGCAGCCTATTGCGGATCTGCACATTGTATTGGGGTAGCCAATGGTTTAGACGCCTTGACCCTAATTTTTCGCGCCTATATCGAATTAGGTCAATTACACAAAGGAGACGAAGTTTTGGTGCCAGCGAATACCTATATCGCCAGTATTTTGGCCATAATAGAAGCCGGTTTAGTCCCTGTTTTGGTAGAACCTAATGCAACTTCTTTTTTGGTCGAAGCAAACGAGTTAGAACGCAACAAATCAGCCAAAACCAAGGCTGTATTAGTGGTTCACTTATATGGTCAGTTGCCCGATATGGAATCGATATGTACTTGGGCTAAAACAAATCAAATCTTGCTCATCGAAGATGCTGCCCAAGCCCATGGTGCACAATTGCCCGGAGGAAAAAAAGCAGGGAATTTGGGCAACGTTGCCGGATTTAGTTTCTATCCAGGTAAAAACTTGGGCGCTTTGGGTGATGCAGGTGCAGTAACCACAAACAATCCGAAATTGGCTGAGGTAATTCGGCAGTTGCGGAACTACGGTTCATCTCAAAAATATCACAATACCTATTTGGGCGTAAATAGTCGCTTGGATGAATTACAAGCGGCATTTTTGCGGATTAAATTACCATTTTTAGATCGCGATAATGCCTACAGAAGAGCCATTGCAGCGCGATATTCTACCGAAATTACAAATCCTAAAATTCAATTGCCGATTTATACCGGTCAAGCTGATCAGGTGTTTCATTTGTATGTCATTCGCACGGCACAGCGGGATCAGTTGCAAGACTACTTGACTCAGCAAGAGATCCAAACCTTGATTCATTATCCCATTCCGCCGCATAAACAAAACGCGTTATCCGCTTGGAATACGCAATCATTTCCTGTGACCGAAGCGATTCACCGCGAGGTGTTGAGTTTACCCATTAGTCCGGTGATGAGCCATGAACAAGTTGATCGAGTAATTACTGTATTAAATTCGTATTAATTGAAATTCTTCCGCCTCATCCGTCGATTGCCGTTGTTTAAAATTACATCGTTAAACAGCCTCAGTGTGCTCGTGAAAATTGGAGTAGGGGTAGTGAGTTCAAAAGTAATGGCGGTGTTTGTAGGTCCTTCGGGCTTGGCTTTGGTGGGTAATTTTCGCAATTTCATCACCTCGATTGAAACGGTTTCTACTTTGGGATTGCAAAACGGGGTGGTAAAATATGTCGTCGATGCCAAAGACGATGCGCCTGCCCTGCAAAAAGTATTGGCTACCGTATTCATCAGTTTGGCTGTTATGGTAGTGTTGTTGAGCGCTGGCTTACTACTTTTCGCTCACTTTTGGTCGGATTGGTTATTTGGTCCGGCATCCGATTATCAGGCGGTTATTTTAGCGCTCGCCTTGGCTTTGCCTTGGTATGCCGCCAGTATACTATTGGTTTCAGTACTCAACGGTTTGGGCCAATTTAAACAAGTAATTCGGGTGAATTTATGGGGTAACTTGATTGGTTTATTAACCTCTTTATTATTAGTATGGCAATATAAAACCTACGGTGCATTATTGTCGTTGGTACTACCGCCTGCGTTGTTGTTTGTGGTTGTAGTTTATTATTTGCATACCAAAATTCAATTTGCCCAGCTGCTTACTTGGCGCTTATTTGATAAAAAAATACTACGACAACTCGCTTCCTTTTCGCTCATGGCTTTGGTGGCTACTGTGTTGGGGCCGTTGGTGTATGTGCAAATTCGAAATCTAGTAATCACTCAGTTAGGAACTGTTCAAGCGGGCTACTGGGAGGCTATGACTAGAATATCGTCATATTATTTTATGTTTGTTGCCACCTTGTTGAGTGTGTATTTTTTACCCAAACTCAGTCAGGCCAAGACCAATAAAGCCACCCAGCACGTGTTTTTTGCGTACTATAAATTGGTATTACCCTTGTTTGTGTTGGGCTTATTCATTTTGTACCTCGGCCGAAATTTTTGGGTACCACTCTTATTTTCCAAAGCATTTGTACCCGTGACCGATTTATTTTTTTGGCAAATGGTAGGCGATGTATTTAAAGCAGCTTCCCTGATTTTGGGCTACCAGTTTTTTGCCAAAAAAATGACAGTTGCATTTATCTTTTGCGAATTGGCCTCGTTGGGTGCCTTTTATATATGTACGCTTATTTGCATGCCTCGATACCAATTGCAAGGCGTGGTTATGGCGCAAGCTATGGCATCAGCGGGGTATTTTTTCTTGTTGGTTGGGGTGTTTTGTAACCAATTGCTTGCCCAAGAAAACAAGTAAACCCAACAAGATGAAAGGGTTAATTCCAAGCTTGTAAAATAAATTAGCATTCCCTTAAAAAATGTTTTCGAATTCTAAAAATGTTTCTATATTTGCCACCGCAATCAACGGTTGCACACATATTGGAGAAATGGCAGAGTGGTCGATTGCGGCAGTCTTGAAAACTGTTGACTGTAACAGGTCCGGGGGTTCGAATCCCTCTTTCTCCGCATCATTTCTAACAAGAAATAAGCTAAAACCCTGATTATCAATGATAATCGGGGTTTTTTTATGGGAAAATATGGCTCTGAAAACGACTTAAAACGCCATAAAACGACACATTTATTTTGCAACTTGTGACGTAATCCAAAAAAACACCAATTACGTCACAGTATGTCGCTCAATGTCGCGTCCTGTCTCGTTTTGACGTTTTGCAACTCGAGATTTTGTCATCAAATTTGTACTCAAAATGGGGGGCCATTTGATAAAATTATTATGTCGTCAAAAACAACTTTCAGATTGATGTTTTACATCAACAGATCCCGTCCTACAAAAAACGGAGACTGCCCCATTAACATGCGCATTACCATCAACGGTCAATCGCTCGCCATGTTCACAAAAAGATATGTTCAACCCGAAGTTTGGGATGGCAAACTTGGAATGTGCAAAGGAAAAACTTCAGAAGCTTTAGAAGTGAATCGTTACATGGAAGCGTTCAAAGCAAATGCGTATAACAAGTACGCAGACCTTAACGCCCTCTATGACCAGGCTACTCCTGAACTTTTACGCGATGCTATTTTGTGTGTAAACACTAGCAAGTCAAAAACACTTTTTACCGTGTGGGAAGACCACACCCATGACCTAAAATTACTCATCGGAAAAGAAACTTCTTATGCAAACTATCAAAAGTATTGCACGGCTTTGAAATGGATGAAGCAATTCCTCATGGAAGAATACCGAGTACATGATGTGCCCATTAAATTAATCAATCGACAAATGGTTGTAAAATTTGAAGTGTTTCTCCGAACAAAAAAGTTGTGTAACTACAACACCACTATCAAGTATTTACAAAACTTCAAACGAATTGTAATGATTGGATTTAAAAACGGCTGGCTTAAAATCAATCCTTTTGCAGATTTCAAATTAACGCTTCGTGAAGTCGACCGTCCTTATCTCACTGAAAAGGAATTGCAGAACATCATGGACTTAGAAATCATGATTCCTCGATTAGAGCTCGTTAGAGACCTTTTCGTATTCTCTTGTTTCAGTGGGCTTGCTTATGCGGATTTATTCAAGCTAAAGGCCTCAGAAATCGAATGCGACCCCAAAGGTGTGTTATGGATTCGTACTCGAAGACAAAAGACAAAGGTTAAGGCGCAAATTCCATTATTGAATGTGCCAACTTTCATCATTGAGAAATATACCGACTTGAGTATTTTGAAAGCCGAGGAAAAAGTATTGCCAGTAATTAGCAATCAAAAATTAAATGCTTACCTCAAAGAAATTCAAACGCTTATAGGGCTAGAAAAATCATTGACCTTTCACGTTGCCAGGCATACGTTTGCTACTACCGTTACCATGATGAATGGCGTTCCTATTGAATCGGTTTCCAGGATGCTGGGACACAAGGATATAAAATCAACGCAGCATTATGCCAGGATTGTAGATACTAAAATTGGTAATGATATGACAGACTTGGCTCTCAAAATGGGTACACGACTTTCGTTTCCAAAGGCAGCTGCAACAGTTTAATTTATTCAAAACGGGGGGTGTAATTTAAACGACACCAAAATGAATGAAGAAACTTTTAAAGTGCGAGCTTACGGATATGGTGAGCTCGCACAATTATATTTTCCTAGCATCAATAAAAAGAGTGCCAGTTGGCAACTACGCAAATGGCTTGTAGTAAATGGTAAGGTATTGGAAGATTTAAAAAAATGCGGTTATAAAGAACATAAACGATTACTTACTCCAGCACAGGTTAAGGTAATTGTTGATGAGTTCGGTGAGCCATAATAATAATAATATAAATTATTGTTTTACTATGTCATGGATATCATTTTTCATCAATAATTCTTTTTGTTCCTGCTTCCATTTTTCAATTGCAACAATGGCTATTTCTTGTTGAGCAACAGAAATTGCTTCAAGTATTTGTTTATTCGATTGCAATTCCGCGTTCATCTTTTGCTCATACTTGTCTGTATGAATTTTTACTGCTGTATTGATTTCCTGATTAATATTAGATTGGATTTCTAACTGTCTAACTTTATATTCATGTTTTTTTCTATCAACAATATCATCGTAAGGCCCACGTTCTGTCATCATTTTGAATAAAATAGGAGCAATTTCTATAAACACAAATAATATTGTAATAAGCCATTTTACAACAAATAGTATTGTGTATTTATCAGTAAGTCGACTTAATGCTTCCAAACGAGCCATAAGACCTGAATATTGCTTTGATATTTCTTCGTTTTCATCCCTAGTTCCATCAAGCTTTTTATTAAGTATTTCGATTTCTTTTTCTAAAGCAACAATTTTAGGTTGATTACTCAATCTAGCTTCTTTTGCTTGCTCATAATATTCTTGACCTCTTGAAAATTTAGAACTATTTAATTTACTAATCTGATTACTTAGTTCAGTTCTTTTCTTGAAATTCTGCGTGTTATTATATGGATTTCGGTTTCTTATAGCATTATTTCTATCGAAATCATTCGTCGCATTTTTTGCGATTCCATCATAATAATAATATTTTTTTTCATTGCTTTGAATAATGGCATTTAAACTTGATAGTTCGGCTTGAATTAAACCAATTTGTTGGTCTTCTATTGTTTTTTTAGTTGATAAATCATCAGCTTTTGATTCATAAGAATTTTGTTCATTTTTTAACTTTTGTATCTCTGTTTGTTTTGAAGAAATAATAGCAAGTGTAGGTTTTTCCCCCTCACCTAAACGCGCTCTCTCCTCCCTAATAATATTTTTAATCTCAACATCTATTTCTTTTTCAAATAATTTTAATTCAAGAGGAGTTGAAATAACAAATCCTAAAATTATTGCCATTGCTAACCTGGGAGCGGCCTCTATTAATTCTTGCTTTGAAATTGTTTTCTTGCCATCGCCTACACCAAAAGACGCAACAATATACCTGTCTAAATTAAAAATCAAAGAACCCCAAAAAACACCAAATGGTATAGCGAGATAAGTGCTTTTAAACGCTGTGAAAAATGCATACCCACCTGCAAAACTTGCCATAAGTGCTGTGAATATTATTGTTCCTCCTATACCGAAATATTTGCTTTTTTCCATTGGAACTTGATTTAATATTTCTAAATCAGCCCCGGACGACCATAAAAAAAGATTGTTTATTTTATATCCTAAATATTTTATTAGTTTTTTCATAGCTATTATTTTCTTATTATTTTGAATAAATTATCGAATAATTTAGTGGGATTATGCCATCCTGATTTGCTTTTTTCTATCTGATTAATTTCGTTTTCTAATTCAACAAAATTCGGTAGTATGTTATTTAAGGAAATAGAATTATTAAGCTTAAATTCTAAATTTTTATATAAAACATCAGGAATTTTTAAATTGTTTTCTGGCACAACAACATCAATATTAATAGTTGGTGTTGGCACAAAAATTCCTTTAATTATTGGTATTGGAAAAGGTTTAGTTTCAATTGTTTTTGAAACTTCATTAAAATGCCCTTTTGCTGTTAAAGTAAATTCGGTTTTTTCTACAATTCCAATAAAAGTTGAGCCGCTTAAAGATACGTTACCAATTCTTGGATTTATTGAGACTTCAATTGTATCATTAGTTTCCCAAAATAAATCAATATTATCGATTCCTTTTTCAATATTTATTTCATATTTAAAGAAGGTAATCGTTGCTAGGGTAACATCAATAATTATAGTCTCAATAATTTCCTGGTCAAAATTGCCAATTGCTTTTAATCTATAAGCAGTTTTTTCATTAGGATTTACTTCAAAAGAATCAATTGGTTTAAACTGCGAATTAAAATTTTCTAAAATAACAAATTTAGAATTTTCAGCTTCCCATGATAATTTAACAGGTGATAAGTCAGTCCTTTTAAATGTATTTGAGGTAAAAAATTTAATTACTGGATTTATTTTAACAGCTTCAATATGAATCGACTTTGTAGATTCTCCAAAGTCGTTTACAACTCTGATAGTTACATTACTTGATTCTTTAAATGTTTTGTTGTGAAAATCTGAATCAATTAATTTATCATCTATATACACTAAATTTCCCTTTTCAACTTTCCAGTCAAAATATACATTTTCCTCGCTTGATTTTACACTTTTTTTGTCTGATTTAAAAATTTTAATTACAGGAACAGAGTCTGTTAATATGCAAATTTCATAAAGAATACTCTTCCAATCTTTAGAGCTTAATCTTTGTTTCTCATTTTTATACCCCTTATTAAAAACTTTTTCAAATGCTTTAATTAATTTTTGAAGACCATTTTGTTCTAAGTATTGAATTCTTTTCACTATTTCAACATAAGTTTCTGAATTATTCTTATTGAAATAGGATGAATCCTCGCTTATGTTTGGCCATTTGTTTTCTTTAAGATATTTTGACTTAGTTTCATCGACTGCATCTTTTAGAAAAAAGAATGGGGCTATTCCAAAAATCAATTCAAAAATAGAACTTGCTAAGACCCAATTTTCTTCTTGAATTCTTTCTTCAAGAGTCAAATTATCTTTATTGCCATCATTGGATAATATTTTTCTATATCTACTGCCAATCCATTGTCCTATTTTACCAATTGTTGTTGGCTTTTTTTGTATATCATGATGGAAACCACTGTCAAAATCTATCAATGCTAGTTTTGATGTTTTGAAATTAATCCAAATCGCATTTTCGCTTAAGTCGGAATGAATGAAACTAATATCATGTAAGTAATTTATACTTTTAGATAATTGATAAGCAAAAAACAATTTGTCAGAGATATCAACTTCAAAATATTTTCTTTTATTAAAGGTATCACTACCAA
>VEQT01000085.1 GCA_018883065.1 Flavobacterium sp. | reverse complement strand
GCGCTTAACCAATACGATTTTGGGTAAAATGCAATCGGTTTCGACCTGTCCCACTTGGGGCGGTGCCGGTCAATCGATTAAAAAAAACCCCGCCAATGCCGATGCGCAAGGTATGATTTTGGAAGACGAAACCGTATCCATCAAAATTCCGGCAGGTGTAGTAGATGGCATGCAACTCAAAGTATCCAACAAAGGAAATGATGCGCCAGGAAATGGAATTCCGGGTGATTTAATTGTAGCCATTGAAGAAATTGAGCACGAGTTCTTGAAACGCGAAGGTGAAAATTTACATTACGATTTGTACATCAGTTTGCCCGAGGCCGTTTTGGGCGTGTCCAAAGAAATTGAAGCCGTAAACGGAAAAGTGCGCATCAAACTCGAAGAAGGCATTCAGTCTGGTAAAATCTTGCGGTTAAAAGGCAAAGGAATTCCTAGTGTAAACAGTTACGGTACCGGTGATTTGTTGGTGCACGTGAATGTGTGGACCCCAAAAACGTTATCGAAAGAACAAAAAGAGTTTTTCGAAAAAAACCTTACCGACGAGCATTTTACACCCAACCCAGAAAAGTCAGACAAATCCTTTTTTGAGAAAGTAAAAGACATGTTTTCATAAGTAAATCAAGTCCCAAAATACCCAAAGCCTTCTTTTTTCAAAGAGGGCTTTTTTTGTGTTAAAATGCTTCGTTTCGCGGCGATTTGTGTATTTTTACGCCTTTCAAAAATCACCCATGAAGAACTTATTGGAAGTTAACGAAGTCTACAAACAATACGGTGACTATGTGGCACTTAACGGCGTTTCGCTACAGGTTCCCAAAGGAAGTATTTATGGCTTGCTAGGCCCAAATGGTGCAGGAAAAACATCTTTAATTCGCATCATCAACCAAATTACTTTGCCCGATCGTGGCCAAGTGCTGTTGGATGGCGAAATTTTACAACCCAAACACGTGCAGCACATTGGCTATTTGCCCGAAGAACGTGGCTTGTACAAAACCATGAAAGTGGGCGAGCAGTGTTTGTATTTGGCGCAAATGAAAGGCTTAACAAAAGCCGAGGCCAAAGTGCAACTGGAATATTGGTTTGATCGCTTGGAAATTAGAGGCTGGTGGGACAAAAAAATCCAAGAGCTCTCCAAAGGAATGGCCCAAAAAATTCAGTTTGTAGTCTGCGTGTTGCATCAACCCAAATTATTAATTTTTGATGAACCTTTTTCAGGCTTTGATCCGGTAAATGCCAATTTGATCAAGGATGAAATCTTGGAACTCAAGAAAAAAGGATCGACCATTATATTTTCTACGCATCGCATGGAATCGGTTGAAGAATTGTGCGACGATATCGCTCTGATTCACCAATCCAACAAATTACTCGAAGGCCCTTTGCAAGATATTAAGCGTCAATTTCGCAGCCATAATTATGAAGTGGGCATTTTAACCAACGATACCGAAGCCTTGCTACTGGAACTTTCCAAGCAATTTTCGGTACAACCCACACAATTCAAATCGTTAAACAATGAACTACAATTGGAAATTGGCCTCAACAATCAAACACCCAATGCCTTGTTGAATTTGCTCACCCAACGCGGGCAAGTGACCCATTTTATGGAAAAAATCCCAAGCGTTAATGACATCTTTATACAAACGGTACAAAACAATTAAATCCCAGTTATGCACATCATCTTATTAATCATTCAACGGGAATTTTTGGCCAAAGTGCGCAACAAGTCCTTCATTGTCATGACGTTTTTAAGTCCGCTTTTGTTTGTGGGAATTGCTGCTTTTGTAGGGTATTTGAGTTCCATAAAATCAGATATAAAAACAATTGCCTTGCATGATGCCACGGGTTTGTTTGCTGACGATTTTAAAAGTAACGAAGAATACCGCTATGTGGATTTGTCCAAAACGGATCTGGCCATAGTAAAAGACAGCGTGGTGAGCGAACAATACGAAGGCGTGTTGGTGATTCCTGCTGCAGTAAAAAATGGCATTTACGAAAATCAAGTCCAGTATTTATCCGAAGACAGCCCAAGTATTTCCTTTTTATCTGATATGGAAGCCGTGCTTTCTCATCGACTCACCCAGCTCAATTTTCAAACGGCGCAATTGGACACCTTGGCCATCAAAAAAGCAACGGTTGACGTGTCTATCGGCGTGGCCAAAGCAACGGGTGAATCGACCGTAAAAGGATTAAATGAAATGAAAATTGCCATTGGCGGCGCATTTGGGTACTTGATTATGATGTTTATTGTGATTTATGGCAACATGGTAATGCGTTCGGTGATTGAAGAAAAAACCAACCGCATCATCGAAATTATCATCTCCTCGGTAAAACCATTCCAGCTGATGATGGGAAAAATCATCGGAACTTCTTTGGCTGGCGTATTGCAATTCATCATCTGGGCCATTTTGGGCTTCACCTTTCTCACGCTCTCTTCGGTGTTTTTTGGAAGCCAAGTTACCACCACACCCGGGCTTTCTCCCGAACTGATGCAATCGGCCCAAACCGAAATGAGTTCGTCGGTATTTCAATACATCCAAGAATTGTGGAAGCTGCCCATCGCTACAATTTTAATCTCGTTTGTGGTTTATTTTATTGGCGGCTATTTTCTGTATAGTTCCTTTTATGCCGCCATTGGCGCTGCCGTAGATAACGAAACCGATTCGCAACAATTTCTATTGCCCATTATTATGCCTTTGATATTAGGCGTGTACATCGGGTTTTTTACGGTGATGAACGATCCGCATGGGACAATCGCGACGGTCTTTTCCATGATTCCCTTAACCTCGCCCATCGTGATGCTCATGCGTATTCCGTTTGGCGTGCCGGCTTGGCAAATTGCCTTGTCGATGGCTATTTTGTTTGCCACTTTCTTTTTGGTGGTGTGGTTTGCGGCCAAAATTTACCGCATCGGCATCTTAATGTACGGCAAAAAACCAAGTTGGAAAGAAATGTACCGTTGGTTAAAATACTAATACACGAGCATGAGTAAAATACTAATCATAGAAGACGAAGCCGCCATTCGCAGGGTATTAACCAAAATACTCTCAGAAGAAAGCAGTGCTTATTTGGTCGAGGAAGCTGCCAATGGATTGGAAGGCCTCGAAAAAGTAAAAGCGTCCGATTATGATTTGATTTTGTGCGACATCAAAATGCCCAAAATGGATGGTGTAGAGG
>VEQT01000014.1 GCA_018883065.1 Flavobacterium sp. | reverse complement strand
CTCATATTTACTTTGTAATGAAAGTAATTTTGCTCTCAATAATTCTAATTCATCAATATTTCCAATATTATCTATTGGCTTTCCAATTCTCAATTCTTGTAATATTTTTTTAACTAGTTCAACATCTTTTAATTTATAAGCTTTCGTTAGTTGATCGAAAATTTCTGACGCTTTTTGTTTGTCCTCATAAATACAATTTGAAGAATCTGGATGGCAATATTTTGTTCCTTCTCGATACATCTCTTTTAAACTTAAACTTTCGTCATCTGTTAAATCAGGAATAATAATCTTACTCTGATTCAAATAATCTTCATTATTTTTCCTGAATTCTTCTTCTATATTTTTATAAGTATCATCTTCTATTCCATGTTTTTTTAAGCGTTCATATATTTTTTTCTTGAGTTTAAGTATTTTTCCTATGAGTGGATTAAGTTCAAGAATGTATCGATGATTAAATTGTTCAATAAGCGCTTCTGTCTCGCCTTTTTCAATTGATAATGTTTCTAATTGTAGTGATATTAATTTTATTTGAGCGATTAATTTTTCTCTTTCAATAGCAGTAATACTTATTATCTGGGAATGAGTTTTTTTAAACTCATCCATTAAGCTAATTGCGATTTCAAATTCACCACTAATAAGTTTATTGATAATATCCTCTAATCCATCTGTGTTTCTAAGCTGTTGAACATATTGACTAATACTATTGGTTTCACCAATATTTATAAAAGCTTTTATTAAATCAAATATTTTATAGGCTTTGGATAAATTAAGTTCCTTTTCAAGTGATTTAATTTTGCCTGATAATAATTTCAATCGCTCAAATTCTGTGATGAAATCATTTGCTCTTTGTTGGTGTCCAATAACAATAGTTACTTCTTCGTTATTTACTGTGAAAGCTTTGTTTGACCAATTAGCAGAACCACTTATAACAATATTATAATCAATAACACAAAACTTCATGTGCATTAATTTTTCATCATTTCCTATTTCTGCAAAAAAGCCTCCATTATCTTCAATTGTCTGATAATTATTTGAACTTGTGTGATTGAATTCATGGTTTGTAATAATAACTTCTACATGAATATCTCTGTTTTGAAGTTCTATTAATTTGTCAAAGAGTACTCTGTCTGTAAACCATGCCACAGCAACACATACATGACTTACAGCAGAATCAAGATGATTAAGTATAATCTTTTTGACTTTTTTGTCCTGAGTAAAATATGTTTGTATTTGCATAAGTACTTATTTGTCGTTAAAATATATTTGAATTTTAGAGCATTATTTTAAAATTGATATTTTTTGCAAAAAAAGATTCAATCTTGCAAAGATAAAATAAATGAAGTGGTAATATAATATTTTGACTTTATTTGTCATTGAAATTCAGATAAAATAATCCTAAACTATCATAATACATCCTAAACTAACCTAGACTAACCTAAACAAGCCTTTCAAAGAATTTCAATTACTGAAGTTTGTCTCCTAAAGAACTCAAAACTTGATGGAGCAACCTACACACAACGCATTATTCACTACCGCATCTGGTGTTGTTGGTGGCGTTGGTAAAGCCATAACGGCAAAACCACTTTTATTAGCCATTACATTACCTGGACTTTCTACTGTTATCATTTATGCAGTTGCATCAGCTGTTGCTGGTTATGTTGTAAAAAAAGCACTTGACGAGTGTTCGTTTCGCATCAAAAATTATTTTAAAAAACGTAAAAAATAATTCAGATGAATAAGGTAGTTGGTTTGGCAATAGCAGGAACAATCGTTTATGGAATCGTTAAGTTATTAAAGGTTCAAAACGTATCAGAATTAGCAACACTTTCGCTGTTAAATCCTCGCGTGCATCAAATCAACTTAAGTGGTTTGTATTTTAGAACAGAAGTTTCTATCAACAATCCATCCCGTGACAGCATCAAAATCACTAAACCTGTTGTATCACTTTCAACCAATGGAAAATTCCTTTCGCAGTCCAATGCAGAAGATAAAATCATTGTTATTAAACCACTTGGCGTTACTCAAATTGACACTATCGAATTACAACTCTCCTGGACTGTTTTAGCAGGATTGTTATCGAATATTATTACCAAAATTCCAAGTGTAATTGCGGCCTTTAAAGCTGGCAACAAAAAAAATCTAGTTGCACAACTTGGAATTCCAATGGAAATGTCTTTTAGTACTTATGTGAACGGCCTATTTTATCAATCACCCCCAACGAAACTTATCTGATGAAAAGCCTGTCACATATTCCTATGAAGACCGTTACAAGCGGTTACCGTTCTATCAAAGACGGTAGTCGTTTCAATTCATACTTTCCACCGCCTGATGAACGCGACCGTGTCATCATAAACGATGGAGAAGTAACAGATACCGTGGAACTAATGGAGCAGGTAGTTTGGAAGTACCTTGACGACACCAAACGAATAGCTCCATTACTCCAACGGTCATCTACAATTGAAACTTGCCAGGCTATTTGGGAATTTGTTTATCAATTCATCCAATACAAATTGGATAAACGTGGATTAGAACAACTACGCAGACCTGCACGCTCATGGGCAGAACGTTCTACTGGCGTGGATTGCGACTGCATGAGCATTTTTGTTTCTAGCATATTAACCAATCTTCAAATACCTCACAGCTTTCGCATAACCAAGTACAGTGCCGATTCCTGGCAGCATGTGTATGTGATTGTACCATTACACGACAGTAGAAAATATTGTGTTGTTGATGGCGTGTTATCTGAATTCAATTACGAAAAAACTTACACCGATAAAATGGATTATACTATGAACTTAAAAGGCATAAACGTAGCTGTCTTGAGTGGTGTTCCTGGTAATGACTTGCACGATGCTGTTATGGCAACATCGCTTACAGGTTTTGACTTAGGTGCAACATCACCACAAGAAGACTTAGACAAACTGTATCAAAATTTAGTAGCCACTCGTAACGCTGTGGCACAAAACCCTGGACTGGTTTCATCTGTAGATGATCCGCAGGCATTGCTTAAAATGTTGGATTACGCCATTCAGTATTGGTACACCGACAAACGAAATGAAGCATTGGAAGTATTGGCAAAAAACGAGGCACAACTAAACCTTCGCAATGGTGTAAATACCATTAATGGTGTTGACCTAGACCCTGATGATTTAGCCTTAAGCGGAATTAGCATCAAGAAATTTTTCACCAATGTAAAAAACACCGTAAAAACGGTAGGGCAAAAAGTTGGTGATGCCGCTAAAGTTGCTATCAAAGCAATTGTAAAATTCAATCCGCTAACCATTGCAGCTCGTGCTGGATTTTTGTTAGCCATGAAACTCAACATGGGTAAAATGGCTTCCAAATTAAAGTGGGCTTATGCAACCCAACAACAAGCTGCTGCTAAAGGTGTGAATGCTGCTACCTGGCAAAAAAGTAAAAACGCACTTTCGAAAATCGAAAATTTATTTTCTGGAAAACTTCAAGGTAGTAGAAGTGCATTGCAAAAGGCTATCCTTAGAGGAAAGGCTGGAAACCTGAATGGTTTTGTGGAAGATGATATGCTAGGACAATTGGGCGACCCTGCTTCTGCATCGGTTATTGCAGCAGCAACTCCTGTAATTATAGCAGCCATAAAAATCATAAAAGAATCGGGATTGTTTGGTAAAAACGAAAACGTAGATGTTAATAATTTAAAAAGCGAAGCCATGTCTGACCCAACAGCTGCGGCAGCAGTGGCAGAAATTCAAGCAAGCGAAAATGATGGAACCAATTCCGACCCACAGCAAAACCGATCATTAATAACAACTAGTGACAGTGGCAGTGCAGTAGCTACTACCGACCCTTCCACTACTCCAACAAGCACTGGCGGTGGCATTATGAATTTCATTAAGAAAAATCCTGTACCAGCGGTAATTGGTGGTGGCTTATTAGCCTTTGGTATTTATCAAATGGTAAAACCTAAAAAAGCAACTGGTCTTTCAGGTCATGGAACAAGAAGAAAAACTACTACTCGTGCTAAAAAGCCAGCTAGTACAAGAAGTACAACTGCAAATAAAACAACAGTCAAATCAGTAAAATTATTTTAAAAATCTAAAAATCTATATCATGGCAGTTCAACGCAAAAAAACAACCAAGCTCAGTGGCCAAGCTGTGATGGGTGAAATCAAAACCTTGGCTATGCTTACTGGCGGTGTCGTAATTGGCTCCGTAGGCGGAAAAATGATTGATAAAGTATTGAATGTAGATGCCTCGGCAACTGGTTTCAATGTAAAGGCTATGGCTCGTCCTATTGTATTATTGGGCGTAGGTGCTGCTGGTAACTTAATGCTTAAAGACCCTAACATGAAAATGCTGGCAACTGGTGTTGGTGCAGCAGGTATGTTATCAGGGGTAAAAGTATTTCTGAAAAAAGATTTACTGGCTGGACTTTCAGACTTTAATATGTCGGGCATTGACGGATTGGGAGAACCTGCCGTTTACCGTGAACCGATGAACTTATCCATTGAACGCTACAACCCAGACTTGCCAGCGCTTTCATCTCCAACTTCATTCAATCCTGAAGACTATGCAAGCAATGTGGAAGGAATTGCTGAGGAAGACCTTTCATACATCGAAATCATTTAATTAATAACAATCTAAAAATTCTAAAAAATGTTAACGCTCGGACAAATCGAAAACAGTGAGTACAATTTACTTGGAGCAATGTCGGAAGACGACTTTTTGCAAGCTATAGACCTAAGTGGGCCTAATGACAGAAAGAAATTGTTTCGCAAAATGCAAACGCAATCAAAAGCAGTGGCAGCAGCCACAGGTTCACGCTCTCGTGCAGAGTTTGAAAAACGTATTTCTATGTTACCAAAAGAAATACAAATTGGATTAGCTAATCAAAGCTTGCAAGCTGTTGATACAGCTTACTACGTGGTAAAAACAATTAGTGGCTCTAAAGTCATTAAGATGTTTAAGGATGATGACAACAAAGTGGTGGGCTCTAGCAACATCTCTAGTGGTAAATTAGAAAAAGGAAATTACTTCCTGTTGTATGGCATCCATTTATTGGGCGGTACTTCTGATAAAGAAAACAATCCTGGTAGTGTAAACTTTGACATCGTTCCTGATTACTTACGTAACGGAGAATTTGAGTTCAAAGCAAACGGAACGGTGCTAGTTCCAAACACTTCATGCGAAGTTTTTCAAACCACTGGTAAGGATACTTTCAAAGGATTATTCATCCTAGACAATCCAAAAATTATCCGTGACCAACAAAGCATCGAATTGAATATTGAGTGGGCTAACAATGCACCAACCAATACTTATTTGAAAGCAATATTAAGAGGTACTGCTGTAATCAAAGCCTAATCATTAAACCTTATTTACCATGAAGAACCATAAGTTTCAGCAAATCAGAGTGCGTATTGCTGCACCAGGAGATTCTGTTCGCATCAATGCACAAACCGACAAACAATACAGCCGCATCCGTGGCATTTATGTGTCGTTGCCAAAAGGCAAATTGATTCCTGGAACTGCATTGGGCTTGAAAGTAAATAACCAAGAGGTCTTTGAAGAATTACATGAAGTTAAGTTACTCACTAGCGGTAACCAGGTGTCTCCGAATAAAAAATTCTTTTTTTTTGAAGAGCACTTGGACGCTGGTGGCAGCACCCTAGAAGGTAAATTGACCGATGGAGCTGAACCAATTATTGATGGTGCTAAAAGAGAGAACTTGCCCTACGGTTATCCGTATGAAGCAAAAATTTATTTATGGCTTTGCAATGACAAATAAGCATAGCCATGGTAAATACTCGCTACAATATCATTCGATTAAAGGTTGAGAGCCCAAAGCAAATTGTACACTTTCAACATAAGATACCAACGTATTTAAAGCGTTGCACTGGTTTTTTAGTAAAGCATGTAAAAGGAATTAATTCTGAACACTGCTTGGCAGAAATTGGCTGGATAACAGCATCGTTCAATAGTTTAAAGCATGAAACTCTTGTTGCGCCTGTATGCGTTCAAGCCATTTATGCACTGGAGGAACCTTTCGGTTATCAGTCACTTGATGTAGCACTTAAACCAGGACAATTGTTGGTAGGCGTTTACATGGACACCATGGAGGAAAAAGAATTTTCACCCTATACGGTTAGTCTGTACTTGAGATGTGTTGCTGAAAATTTCAAACCAATTGATCCTAAAATTCAATCGGTATTCAAGCAAGACATTCCTGTTAATCCTTGGCTTCGCTCGGAATTTATTTTTCAAGATGAAACCACAATGGATGATGAAATAAAACAATCCATCACAACTGAACAAGAAAATCAAGACCAGTTATGTATGACCAATTAGTATTTATTCATCAACAGCTCAAGCAACGTGAAGTTGGAATTGAATTACAACGGTTTACCAATGTTGTAACTAAGCCTGGCGTAAGCTATTATGAAGTACCTGCATACAATGAGTATTTACTACTTACCAATGCCAGTGCACTTCCTATCGGTACACGAATTATTTCAGATACCAATAGTATTGAAATTGCAGTCAGTCAAAAAACGCTGGTTGCCATGGAGGAATTCAGTGGGCTTATTGCCATTGAGCTTCCAAATGAAGTACAAGAATATCCAATATTAGAATTCATACAAATAGTCAAGGAGTGAGTAAGAAAAAAATATATCATGTTATAGAGGTTAGTCAAAAGATGATTAAAACCTTTCCAAAGCAAGGGCATAACCATGTGGTGTTCAATGCTGTTTTTTATCGCAATGGTAAAAAGCTCAACGGTATTGACCAGGCAGCAGTTGAGAACTTCTCTGCTCTGGTACGCAGCTATGATAAATCTGAAAACCCCGACAAAGTAAAAGTGGAATTCAAAGACCAGGACAGCAACCTGCTCATATGGTCGAAAACTTTTGAGTGGCATGATGTAGATGATGAAATTCAAAAGCCTTTCAGTGGATATTCAGGACTTGGCGAAGCGGAAGTAAATGACCTAGTGCAACGCAAGTTTTCGGAAATGGAACGCAGCAAAGAGCTGGAGCGCATGAGCTCCGAATTAACTAGACTGCAAGCCCTAAACGAAGAGCTGGAGTTTCAGATGCAGGACATGCAAAATAGTTTGGATGCTAAAAAGCAAGTAGAATACTATACCAATATTATTGGCATGGCGCTTCCTGGACTAGCAAAGTTTTTTACCAATTCACCTATTGGAACAGCCATGAACTTTTTGGCTGGTAACGGTGAGGCGGATAAAGGCATCGCAACACCAAAGCCCGACACGCAAGACCAAGGTGATGGACAACGTGATACGATACTGGAAATGATAAGTGCGTTTTGCAATACCATGACCAATCAAGAGCTTGGAACCATGTATTTGCTGCTGACTGAAATTGAAAAAGACAGAGGCAATTTGCAGCGAATCCTTCATTTTATTACGCAACCAACAACAAATTCAACAACCCCTAACAATCAGCAATAGAACATGGCACATCAAGATGTATTAATTCAAGTAAAGGTCGCTAGTGACCAGGAAGCAAGGCATGTACAAAAAGCATTGCAATCCATTGCCGACAATTTTAAGGCACAGGAATTAGTGGTTATTTCTAAAAAATTAGAAATACCACTGGTGAAACTAAAAATAAAAAGCATGTTGTAAAAAATAGAGCTATGCCAGGTACAAAAGAAAAAATAATTCAGGTGGTGCAAAGTAATCAGTCAAAGATTGTGAACGGTATTCTCGTGCTTGGTGGTATTTACATAACCTACCGCTTGGGTAAAAAAATCATTGACGGTATCAATAAAAAAGACACGCAAACAAAAGCCGATGACAGTCCCGAAGTAAGACAAGCAATGGCTTTACGCTCTGCTATGAACCCTTCAGGGATAAGTTGGATGATGAGTTTTGATACAACCAATACCAGTAGTGTTTTAGACACTGCTAAAACCATTACCAAATTGGATAGCGTAGGAACAGCTTATAAAAATTTGTATCAAAATAATTTACTCGATGATTTACAAAATGAATTATCGACTTCCGATTATCAGAAATTCTTAACCATTATCAGTGGTAATCAAAAGAAGGATGTTAGCAGTGGCGGAACTGCACCTGTGCAATATGCTAAAGCCAATCAACTGGTAGTGACAAAAAAAGAGGTGTATCTAAGAACTTCGCCTGATGCAACCAATCACGGTCGTATTTATGAGATGTTCTCCAACAAAAATATTATTCGCCTTGCAAAGCCAGGTGAATTCCTGGGCTATGCCACAGGCAGACAGGCATTCGATGAAGTAAACAATGTAAAATTTATTGAAGTAGCCTATGTGATTAATGGTGCAAAAGCACCAGCTAGTCTGAAACCAAAAAACAAACAACGTGTGAGTTATTGGGTATCGAGCTCGATAAACTACGTTGATGTATTTCCGTATTACAAAAACATGTTTGATGCATATCCAGCAACGATGAGCCTTGTGGGGTGGATGAAGCCAACGGACTATTTCACCCTTAAAGGCCTTCCTATGCCAAGGTTATTAACCAAAGTGCTTACACCTGTCTTAAACGACCGCATGGTAACTATAAATTATGCCCAGCCCAATATGGTACTCGGGCAACTTATTATGTCCATGGATACAGGAGAAAATCAATTCATGCAATTCAAAACCGTTGACAATACACTTCGTTGGGTTGACGGTCGTTACATCATTTTACAACAATAACCATGAGTACAAAAACAGAAAACTACGTTATCAATAATTACCCACTGGCTAAAAAAGCAGGTGAACGATTCAAAATGGATCCGTTGGTAATTCTATCACAGGGAGCTTATGAGAGTGCTTGGGGAACGTCTTCACTTTCTACCAAACACAATAATTTCTTTGGCATCACAGCCGCAGGAAAGCCCAATGAATTTTGGAAAGGTGGCGTGTACCAAGCGCAGAACCAATACAAACTAAAATTCAGAACCTATACCAATGCACAGGATAGCTTTTATGATTTTGCTAGGTTGATTGCTAATAATTACAAGGAAGCACATGCCTCGGCAAATGACTACAAAGCCTATGCTGATAAAATTGCGCACAGTCCGTACATATCGGAACAAAATGGTGATGACCGAAATGCTTACATGAAAGGGATTATTTCCATTTATGAAAACATACTAGACATCGCCAAAAAAAAAGTCTTCTTGTCAGAGGAGGATTCAGCTTAGGAGCTGCTGCCTTACTGTTTTTAGCAGGCAGGTACATTTATAAAAACTGGTTAAAATAGTAGCGCATGGAGTTTACGCTAACGCAATTGCGAACAGGGGAAACACAAAACTTTGGAATAAAAGACCTGCTCGAATTTTTAGGAGATAAGATAAATGATGAAATAATAATGGGGAGCGAGGTGTATCGTTTAAGCTCCGCTGTTAGTGTGGTCGTGGTGAATCCAGTCAACAATAGTTGCTGCAAAAAATGCCATTTAAACTATTGTAACTGTTGGAAGCATACCAAAATGAGAAAAGATTGTGTTTGCAAAGATTACCGTTTTACCAAATGCTCACGAAACAGATGTCGATACCAGAAGAAATTATTAGATGAATATACTAACTGTATTTAAACATAAATGAAAATGAACACACAAACCCGATTGAAACTAACGCTTATAACAGCTGCTTTTTTGGCGCTGGTAACCTTACTGTCTCTATTAGCAAAAATGGAAACAGTTGCCACAGCAAGTATTGCAGGCATCATGACAATTTTAACGGCCTATATATGGTCGCAAACCACAAGACCCTCAAAAGATGAATATACTAGCGTTTCTAAACAACAAAAAAGTTCAAAACATCCTGCTGGTCATCGCAATCCTATTCGCAATATGGATGCTTTGGACAAGCAATAAGAATTTGAAAAAAGACAATCAACGCTTGGTGTCTAATTTCGAAACACTAGGAGCTGATTTGAAATACATACGGATTCAAAACGGTACGCTTGCTGCTCAAAGTGGTGTGCTAGAGCTTCGTTTAAAAGAGCTGCAAACACTCTTTCCAAAACAAAGTAAAAGCATACAAGACTTAGGTGTAAACCCTGCTAGGGTGCAACAGATAAGTACTACCGTTATTGAATCCCAAAAACAAATTGTAACAACACTTAGAGATAGTGTAATTCATGATACTGTGCATGTAAGAGTGTTTAGTTATAAAGACCAGTGGTACACAATCAAAGGTCAGGCAATTGGTGATACACAACAGGTGCAAATTCAAAACACCGATACGTTGGTACAAGTAGTTTACAAAGGGCAAAGAGTAAAACCTTGGCTTTGGATTTTTTCGCCACGTAAGCTCGAACAGAGAGTAAGTGTGAGTAATCCCAATGCCAATATCAAATATGCGCAAGTGATACAAATACAAAAACGATGAATAAAATATTAATTGGTGCAGCAGCACTGGCGGTACTTTTAGCCTATTCTAAAAAAGGCAAACAAGATATGGACGATACCAATCCAGCCATTACGCCTGTGCAAAAACGTGAACGTACCATCACTTTTTATAAAGCATAAAAATGGCAAACCTATCTGTACCTATACCAATGACACCTCGAGTATTTTACTCCAATATTGCTTTGCCTCAAAACAAAGCTAAGATGGCACAGATTGCTAAAAAATATTATAAAGAAATCAAGCAAGCAGAAGCATTAACCAACGTTCCAGGTGCGCTTATTTTATCAATCATATTTACAGAGAGTGCAGGGAATCCAAGTGTGGTGAGTTATGTAGGTGCAGCTGGACTCATGCAATTAAAGCCACAAACGGCAAACGATGTGATATACCTAGAGAAAAAAGCAGGCAGATTAACACCAGGAGAAATTGCTGTGATAAAAAAATATCTAGGCAACAGAATCAATGGGCCACTTAATCAATCTTTCCTGACACATAAAATCAAGGAGAATAATTATACAGGCAATTCAGTAACACAGGCAGATATGCTCAATGCTGAATTCAACATTTTAATGGGCGCTATGTACCTGGGTATTTTAATAGACCAACATCACGAAGTAGGCGGATTAAGATTAGACAAGGCGTTGCTTCGCTATGCTAGAGGATATTTTTTTAAGCCAGCAGCAGGTAATGTTGAACAAGTGCTAGACCAGGTAAAAGGAAAAAGTACGGAAGCGTATTCCTATGTGATAAAAATATTAGGAAAAAATGGATTACTAGAAACACAAGCATTGGTGTAATGAATCAGTTTGAGTTAAATAAGGAAATAGAACAGCTGATCCAAAAAAAGGATAAAGCAAAACAGGATTATTCTGAAAAGGATAAGCAGTTTATTGCTCAATACGAAGGTTCAGGCGGACAAGGCTCAAAAGGTGCTACTGGTGAAGGCGTACTGTATGAATTTTTTACGCCTGATTATATCTGTGAGCTGATGTGGAAACTAGCATACCGATATGGATTTAAAGGAACAGGAACGGTGCTTGAACCTAGCGTGGGAACAGGCAAATTATTAAAAGACGCTCCCAATAAATCCAAATGTTACGCATTTGAAATCAATTCAACTTCTAGGCGCATTACAGAAATATTGTACCCTGAAGCAAAAATATACGAAGGTTATTTTGAAACGGCATTTCTGCAAGAGCCTCGCTTTACAGCGAGACTTAAGCAGAAACTTACTTGGGTCGAGGGTTATCCTTTCTCGCTTGTGATTGGAAACCCTCCCTATGGTAAGTATAAAAATAAATACAGCAGTTATTTCACTAGGCCTAAGATGCACCAAATAGAACTGTTTTTTATGTTTCAAGGCTTACAACTTTTGAAGCCTGGAGGACTAATGGTCTATTTGACAGGAAGTAACTTTCTTAGAAACGGAATTACCTACCAAAGTGAAAAGTTGGAACTGGAAAAAATTGCAGACATACTAGATGCGTATCGACTACCGCCTGTATTTAAGTTTTCAAAAGTACCAACAGACATCATCGTTTTTAAACGCAAATAATTATGAAATACAATCAAGCCCATATACAACCACAAATGGTTTTTGATAAATCCACTTACCAGGATTTAGAAAGCCAAATTGATGAACTGGATGCAGAATTTAAAGTCCGTGAAATAGAAGTTACTTTTAACAAAGAGGCTTATTTTTTTGGCCAAATTTCTAGCACAGGTGATGTGAGCAATTTTATTAGGGAGCGAATCCTTAAAGGCATTGAAGTGCAAGAACACTTTATTGCTTTGTATCTAAACCAGGCCAATAAAATTATTGGGTATTACCACCATTCCACAGGAACGATAAATGCCACAATGGTAGATACAGAAATCGTGGCGGCTGTTGCATTAAAGACTTTGGCAAAATCAGTCATCATCTCACACAATCATCCAAGCGGAAACTTGCAGCCTTCGGAAGCCGACCGTGTAATGACCAAACGAATTAAAGAAGCTTTAAAACTTTTTGATGTGGCTTTACTAGACCACGTAATCGTAACAAGAGAAGGGTATTTTTCTTTTGCTGAACGAGGCGAACGCTCGTTAAGTGGTATGGCTGGAGGGGATAGTAAGCTTGAACAAAAACTACGAGAAGAAATTTTACGACAATTAAAAAAAGTGACCAATGCCAATGCGCCTAATCTTTTTGAGATGATGCAATCACCCAAAGGATATGAGCAAGTGGAACAAATGGTTATCAACAAAGTGCTGCACGACCAAATGGTTCCTGCCGCTGTGATTCCTTTAATAGAAACTGAACTTGAAATGGTGTAATGGATAGTACGAGCCCTATATATCTCCGTGCAAGAATTGACATGATTCGTGATGTGCTATCAAAGTCTGATGCAAAGGACTTTCATGTGGCATTGCTACGAAACGGTGTGTTTCCAAAGGACAGAGATGAAAAGGGATTGGTTGAAATATATGCTAAACAAAAAGATTATTCCAGCGAGCCATTAAGCTTTACCGAGTTGTGCACTTTCAATACCTGGTTTGAGCGGCATCCTGAAAAAGTATGTGGGGAACAAGAAATAGCTACTAGCCGTGAATTTCCGCTGACGATTAAAGGCGACAAGACCTGGATAATGAATACTATTGGTCATGCGCTGGGGGATTTTAATTTAATACTGGATTTACCAGGCGACTGGTATATCGACTACCACGACCCTGAATACGAAGATTTTTATGTGCACTACAAATGCGGCACTTATTTAATTCAGCTCTTTACACATGGCGTGGATTATAATTTTCAAATTCAAAATGGAGACTTCTTACTGGAAAACATTAATTACCGAGAAATCAAAGATGCTAATGCCCATGCTTTACGCTTTATGCAATCGCATCCTGTGGCTGACACAAATGTTTCGGCTTTAGAAATAGAGGCATTGGCACTCGAATACGAACTACAATTAAAAAGGCTATGAGTTACTTATCAGGCATACACAACATACACGCATTGGGTACATTAAACCCATATACCTCTACCAAAGTAAGAGGCAATGCAACTGTCATTGAGCGCATTTTAAAACAAGCTAGCGAGCTCCAAGGATTGGGCGATACCGAAGGGAAAAAGATTCCATTTTCGGATGTGGTGGCTAAATACAATAAAGGCATCACCGAACCTGAAATCAAAGCCTGGGTATGGTACAAACGCAGAATGGGTGTTCCCATGAGTGGCTGGCAAACCTATTACCTAAAAGGTACTGGCAAAGTGTTGGAAGAACAACTCTTTGACCTGGTTAAAGTTGGCGCATTGTTTTACCACGCAGGCGAGCTCATGCCGTTTCCAATTTACACTTACGGTAACATGTACGACCGATTGGTGCAATTGGAAAAAGACAAAGATGATATTGAAAAACATTTTGGTCAAGGTATTTGGGAATTGCATAAGCAAGCCATTGACAAAGCAAAGCCTGAACTATTGACGGTGGAGAATCCCGATGAAAAAGAACGTCCGATTATTACGGCTATTTCTGATTTTGCTGTGGATCCCAATTTGTTTTTTGTAACCAGTGTTCGAGAAGAATACATGGATTTAGAAAATGCCGAAGAACTTAAAAAAGTAAACGGAAAAGTTGAGCGCAAAAAAGACCGTGAAAAAATAAATATTCGTTTTGACGGAGAAGCGAAGTTTACGCTGCAACATGTATTTGTGAAATGGCTGTTTACTTTAAATTCTGATACCGACTTTGAAAAAAGTTCGGCTATTGACATTGCAGATTATTACCTAGCCAACAGGCAACTAAGAGACGATAAACTTTCCAAAGAAGAAAAGGCTGAACTCAAAGCCAATGCGCGTATTGAAGGAGAAAAACTATTCTCCAAATTCTTGCATGAGGTACTTGCCTTTGACGACCAACAGAAACTCAACTATGCCTGGAACAGAATGTACAATGGGCAGTCGGATATAAACTATTCCAAAGTGCCTATTGGCTTTGAGTGTTCCGCTCGGTTTAAGTCGGGTATTCTTCAAATCACTGACATACAAAGAGAAGGTGTGGCATTTATGGAAGCCATGGGTTCAGGCATTAATGCCTTTGATGTGGGTGTGGGTAAAACCATGACCGCCATTGTGAACCTCGCACATAACCTGTATTCAGGAAAATGCAAACGACCTATTGTAGTGGTTCCAAAACCTACTTACAAAAAGTGGATGAATGAAATCATAGGCTTTACCGATAAAAAAACAGGCGAGTTTGTTTCAGGTGTATTATCACATACAGGCATAACTGTAAACGATTGGTATAACCTGGGAACTGATATTGTAGATAAGATAAACCTCAGTGCTGCTGTGCCTGAACGCTCTATTACCATGGTTACTTACGAAGGTTTCAAACGTCTAGGCTTTGGTGAATCTGTTTCGGATGAGCTGTTTACAGAGCTTGTGAATATATTGGGTCAGAGCAAAGAAAAATCGAGCCGAGATAAAGAAATTGAATACCAAAAATTCAGAGAAATGATTGGTGTGGGGTTAAAAAATTCCATTGCCGATATTGATGTACTTGGCTTTGATTATGCAGTCATTGATGAGGCGCATCGTTGTAAAAATGTTTTTTCATCAGTAAAAAGTGATGATGACGGAAACAAGCGGTACAACATTCAATCAGCAACTTCGGAAACTGGACAAAAAGCCTTTTTGATTCTTAGTTTTATTCAGCGAAAGTATGGTAGAAATACGATGCTGCTTACAGCTACGCCATTCTCAAATTCACCACTGGAAATTTATTCCATGCTTTCTCTTGTAGCGTATGATTCGCTTCGAGATAACGGCATTGTAAACCTCGATACATTCTTTGATTTGTTTGTGCTGCCAACAGTGGAATGGGCTGCCAATTATAAAGAAGAAATTGTAGAGAAGGAAGTGATTAAAAGCTTTACCAATAGAAGGATTTTACAGAAGCTAATTTACAACCACATCTTATACAAAACAGGAGAGGAAGCTGGTGTGGTTCGTCCTAAAAAAATCAACTTGCCTTTACTGTATAGTTTTGAAAATGCCAAAGAGCGATTGCCGCAAGACAAGCAAGTGCTAACGTATATTAACATGACCCCAAAACAAAGGGAGAATCAAAATGGTATTGTAGCAATGGCAAAAAGTTCTACTCAGGGTAAGCTCGACATGGGTAACTTATTTCGTGCACTGGCTTATAGTTTAGACAATGCACTTTCACCATACTTGTTAAATGGAACACCCGAGGACTACAAGGATTTTGTAGAACAAAGTCCAAAAATTGCCTATGTAATGGACTGTATTAAATCGGTGAAGTCCTGGCATGAGCAGCATGAAGAAACAGCCAGCGGCCAGGTGATTTACATGAACCGTGGCAAAATATTTTTTCCGCTGATTAAAGAATATCTGGAAAAAGAAGTTGGCTATCAACGTGGCGTGATGTACGATAAAGTAAAAGTGGATGAAGTGGAAATCATATCCTCTGAAATCAATGACACCCGAAAAGAAACAATTAAAGAAGCGTTCCTGGATGGTGTGGTAAAAATCATTATTGGTACTGCAACTATTCGTGAAGGGATTGATTTACAAAAACGAGGAACAGTTATTTATAATTGTTACCCTGAATGGAACCCAACCGATATTCGACAACTTGAAGGTAGAATTTGGCGACAAGGAAATCAGTTTCAGTATGTGCGTATTGTAATGCCGCTGGTGCAGGATAGTATGGATGTATTTGTATTTCAAAAGCTGGAAGAAAAAACCTCACGTATCAATGATATTTGGTTTAGAGGCGACCGTGGAAACGTACTGGATTTAGAAAGCATGGATCCCGAAGAAATTAAACTGGCACTAATAACTGATGTTGACCGATTGGTGAAAATGTTTTTTGACCAAGCCAAAGAACAACTCAATCGTGACTATAAGAAAATCACTTTGGCTATTGATGCCATTAAAGAAGTGCAGCGAGATATTGTGGACTATAAACTCTACCGTGAAAAATCATTGGAAGCGGTACGAACTTTTAATACCTCATTATTGGCATCCAACTTTTTGGCAGAAATACCCAAGGTGAGCGAAGATGGCGAAGTGATTAACAAGCAAGCCAAAAAAGCAAAGGAGCTAAAAGAAGAAATTGATTTAGTGCTTAATTCCAGCGAGCAACAAGACAAGGATATTATTTCATTGGGACGAAAAATTGAAAGCTCTTATCCGCTGCTTGGAATCTATTTTTCAAACCGATACTATTTCAGCTATTTCAAAGAATATGTGAGTAAAGTGCGAAAAACAGAACGTACCATTTTAAAGCCCAAAGGTTATTCACTCAACAGTGATTTAACACCTGTAACAGCGCAATATGAAGCAGACAAGCAAAATATAATGGCGCAAGCAGAACTCTATAAAGGTGAACAGGATTCACCTAAATGGGCAGAGCTCAAAGTAGAAATACAAGCCAAAAAATCAGCACTCCAGGTAGAAGGTAGAAGTGCACAAAGCAGAGCTACCGAATTTGACCGCTTGAACTATTTGCTAGAATTCCGTACCAATTTGACCCCCTCGAATCCAACAGAAACTTCCACAATCAGTGAGCTTGAATTAGAAGCCCTGGCTTTGGAAATAGAACTTGAACTTATAAATTTTTAAACCATGCTCAATACAAATAACTATTTCCAAAAATCACAAAGCATCGACTGGGAATCATTACCCGAAGCCCTTTCTAAAGGGAATAAACTCGTTGAAGGCGCATCTCAAAACAACTGGGCTGCTTACAACTCCAATGAAAATATCAAACGTGTTGTAGATGCTTATTTTCAGAAACTATCAGATTACCTAGATAAAAATCCAAGTGCACCAACGCAAAAATCAATGCCTGCAAAAGTTGTAAAGGCGGAACCTAAAACTGCATCACCAGCAAAGCCAACGCCAGCTCCTAAGAAAACACCTGAGAAAAAAGCAGCATCAGAAAAAGAAGAATACGATAGCGAAGATGTGGAGCACATTGATACCGATGTGCAGTTTATCAAACGCTATGCAACCATGCACGGTAAAGTAAAATCACAAGCGCAAATTTTAACCTTGATTCACAGTTTACAAAAAGCAATCCTGGAGCGTAGAATTAAAAAAGATTCTCCTTATGCCAAAGAAATCGAGCTGATGCAAAACCAGCTGATTGGTTGCTATGAAAAAATGGGAGACATGGCGGAAATTAAAATAGATAGCAAAAACTTAAAACGCTACTTGCAAATTGCGCATAGCCAGGAAGGCATGTTGTCTGTTGCTTTGCTAAAAGCCTATGTAGCTTTAAACGGCAAACGAGATATTAAAGACAAAGCGGAACGTTTATTTAACCGTATCAAAAAAGCAGTGGAACAAGGTAAAATAACTAAGTCGGATAAGTACGCCAACAAGCTCAATGAAGCATACGGAACACTGAAAAATTATATAGACGGCAATCCTGCAATGCTTACCATTAATAAGACACAGCTTAATGGGCTCATGGGTATTTTGGGCGAAGACCTATTCCAAAAAAAAAGTTTAAACGGATATGATGACGACAATGGAATGATTGTGAGTTCAGGGGAATTGCTTGCCATGGACTTTCAAACTATTGGACTTCAAGGAAAATACAAGGAACTGATTGGTGATCCTAGTGTGGGATTTACTGCCATGGTTTATGGATTGCCTAAGAGTGGGAAATCAACCATGTGTTTGGACTTTGCCAATTACCTGGCAGCTCATCACGGTAAAGTGTTATTCTGCGCAGTAGAAGAGGGCTTTGGTTACACGCTCAAAGAAAAGATAGAACGCTTAAAAGCGCATCACTCCAATTTATACATTACCGACCGTGTGCCTGAAAATATATCTGATTTTGATTTTGTATTTATTGACAGTGTTTCTAAAGCTGGAATGGATGTAAACGATATTGACCAAATTAGAAAATTGCATCCGAACACTTCATTCATTTTTATTTACCACACTACCAAGGAAGGGAAATTCAAAGGCGTGAATGAACACGCCCATGAAGTAGATGTAATTGTACAAGTTGACAAAGGGAAAGCCACTTCCACAGGCAGGTTTAATGCTGGTGGAAGTATGGATATTTAATATCGCTTATTTGAATTTTACCGCAGTGCCATACATTTGAAGATAAAAATGTTGAAAGCCATTGGTATCTAAATCTATGTCTTGTCTCATAGAAACAATAGCATCAGCTTGTAATATTGAAGCTCTTGATTTCAACTCTTGCACTGCAATAAAAAATGCTTTGTCAAAATCATTTTGACCAGCTGAAAATTCACCCCATAAAACGCCCCAGTCGGCACGCTCTTTTGATAAAAGTGATTCCTTTTTAAGGTTTTCAATTTCACCTTTATATTTTTTTATTAGCGTTCCTAACTGACTACCAAATAGTCCTTTGTTAGAAACTGAAAAGTAAACTGGCCCTAAAATTTCGTAATCATTTTTTAGATCTCCTGTGGTAACAATAATTTTATTAGACATAAGTGTTGGTTTTAAATTTCGACAAAATAAACCATTGTTTTTGCCAAATGAGGTCAATCGTTTGGATAGCTTAATTCATTTGACTTTATTTGTCAAAATATTTATCAACATGTTTAATCAGAACAGAATATACAGGCTATTTCAGCTGATAAATTACCTGAAGGCAAGACCAGCGAAATCGGTACGAAGTATTGAAACATTCCTGGATACTTCTGAAAGAACAGTATATCGTTACCTCGATTTATTGAAAGACCTGGGCTTCAACATTGAGAAAGACAGCAACAATAAAATATTTATTGCAGTTTCATCAGATATTGACATTATTCCATTTACACCACAGGAAGCGGATTATCTTAAAAAGCTGATTTTATCTAGCGGAAAGAAAAATCAATTGGCCCAAAGTGTTTTGCAAAAAGTACAGCAGTCCAGTGAAATACAATTGGGAGCAGATAGTTTGTTTAAGGCACACTTGGCTAAAATTGTAGAACAAATTTCAGTAGCAATCATAGAAGGTAAACAGCTCTTAATAAAAGGGTACAGTTCTGCCAACAGCCAAAGTATTTCCGACCGTTTGGTAGAGCCAACATGCTTTACCGATAATTACGATGCCGTTTCTGCCTTTGAAATAAAAACAAGGCTTAACAAGTATTTCAATATAGAGCGTATGGCTAGCGTTGAAGTATTAGAAACTCCTATGAAGCATGAGGCCCAACATGAATTCTACAAGCCTGATATTTTTGGTTTCCAAGGCAAGAGCATGAATAAGGAAATTGAATTGCAAATGACCATGCGGGCTTACCTGGTTTTTAGAGAAGAATATCCAATGAGCGCTGCCTTTATAAAAAAAATTCCCGATACTGGAAAGTATTATTTCAAAGCAAATGTGCAGAGTTACAAAGCACCTGGTCGTTTTGTAATGGGCTTTTTAAAGGAGGTACAAGTTATAGGCTCAAAAGAGTTTATGCGATACATTCAGCGAGTGGTACAAAGAAAAACTTAATTATTTTTTGTTTCTGTATTTACCCCTAGTATGGTAATAATACCTGGAACGATTTTGATTTTTTATAGCATTTTTATTAGTGCTTACAGGCATGCGTACATGACCTTTATGAAAATGACCTTTGTAATCAATTGAAGGACTTACATAAACTGGCTTTTTAGCTGAGCCTGAATCATTGCTGTTGCCGCAGGCCGACAGCAGCATCAATAGGAAGGCTATTACAAAGTAGCGCAGCTTCATGTAATACAAATTTTCCATACCACATAAGCCAAAGCCAATGGCATGCTTAACAAAAACAATAAACTTACCAAGCAACCTCTACTGGTTTTATTGTACACTTTATTATACAAAGCTTTCTTAGGATCAGTAATCCAGCCCATCCCTCTAGGAGCTTTGAAACCTAGGTTATGGCGAATGATGCGCTTTACCGAAGTACGAGCTGCAATTCGTTTGGTGAGTGATGGTATGCGGAATCCGAATTTCATTTATATAAATTCTAGTTGTTTGTCGAAAGCTTGTTGAATTAATTCCATGACATCATCAAGTTCATTAATATTTGAAATACCAACTTCCACATCGCCATTGCCCCAGCGACCTAGTCCTGAAACATCTTTGCACAATCCTTTTGGATCTATCATGTCAGGGTAGTCGATATTTAACGAAAGTCGTAGTCGCACCTTTTGTGGCACTATGTCAACAAAATTTGTGGATGATTTAAAAGCGATATAACGATTTTTGTATTCCTCTTTTACCGAAGAATCAATATTTAAGATTCGTTTCTTTAAGGCATGGTACAAATCAAGCATTTCACCTTTCAAGTGCTCGTACTGCTCGATAGAATATACTGTGGTTGTTTTCTCCTCAGTACGATATTTATCTAAAACTTCTTGAGATAAATTTGGTGCAAACCATATTTGACGTGCCTTTTCAGCTAGTTCTTTAGCCCTAGCTTCAATATTTTCAGCATTCCAAATATCAACCTTTCTTAAAAAATCATTCAAGCGAATTGGCGAATCATTAAAGCCTCCTTCCATAGTTTTCTTTTGAGAAAATGGCTTATCGCTTAATTCAGAATTATAGCCTGTAAGTGTAAGATTACCCAATGAATGCAAGTACTTGGATTGTACTTCTTTCCAATCTTCACCCAGCATTTTTTGCCATTCGTTAGACAAATCAGGGTTTTGAGGTATGATATGCTCAATGGTATAATCATCAACGTTCACAAATTCTTTACGTTTGTAGTTTTCTAATTTGCTTAACATGTAATTTCTATTACGGAAATTATATACTTCTTTAACCACAATTTCTTTTTCAAATTCTGTGTCAGTTGGAAACCTTTTATAACTATCCAATATCTGAAATGCAGCTTTTACACCTTCTAAATAATCTGTTTTTTGAATTGCTTTGTATATTGTTGCAAAGGTTTTATTCATGCTGTTTGTCGGAATGCCACAAATGGCTCTACGGAAAACATAATTTTCTACCAGGCTAATGATTTGTTTAAACTCATCATTCGTAATTGTGCCTGTTGCGAAGTCGTTATATACAGGTAAAAGGAATGGATAACAAACATCAACCTTTAATTTGCTAATATTTTTAAAGCCTTTTTGAAGTTCAGCATTAGGCTCTTTATGCAAGACCATATTTACATAATAGCCCGAAAACTTATAAATATCTTGAACAACTTCTGTTATGGTATCAGGAGCTTTGCTGCTAGATGCGTATGTCTTAAAGCTATCATATACCCGATCGATACGTGGAATGGTACCAGTTTTTACTGAAAGGTAATCACGCATAAACCAATCAAATGAAGCTGTGTACTCATTACCATAGCTCTGTTCCATTGGATACCAGTACTTTTCATAAAGTTCAGTTTGAAGTTTAATTTCTTGCCCCATTAGAATATAATTTCTAATCAAATCGGCTTGAGATAAATCTAACCCTGTGCTATTTAAACTTTCAAAAATTAATTGAGGATTGTCTTTGTCTTTTTCTAAAGCTACATCAACAATAAATAGACGCATGATGCCATTGTATATATCTACTGCATTTTCTGCGTTTATCTTTTCTTTAAAAAACTTAAAATTATCAGCCACACGTAATGAAGCATCATTACCAAGCGGAACACCTTTGATAATGTTTATCAGGGAATCTTTGTCTCTGCGAGTAAGCAATAGTTTATATCTTAATTCACCTTCTTCTTCGGCATTTAATAGATAGTAGTTTTGCAATTTGGTAAAATTGGTATCTATATCGACCTGGTTATCCCTAACAAATTCTGCCAATGCAGCAATCATTATTGAAATGGTAGTAAGACGCTGCTGCCCATCAATTACCAATAATTTTGGTACATCAGAAACCGTATGTATACTCTCTTGAAAATAAACAACTGAACCAATGAAATGTCCTGGAGAATTGCCTTCTTTACTGATACGTAAAATATCATTAAATAGTTTATTGCATTGAGCAATTTGCCAACTGTAAGTACGCTGATAAATTGGAATTACAAATTGCTTTGGCCCTTTTATTAAGGTAAGAAAATTTGCTGAAGATGCTTTCATAATGTTGTTTTAATTCAATTAACTCTTCTTTAATATTTAAATATTTCCACCTACACCCTTAAATTTTTCAATGAAGGCAGTGAGCTTTTGGAAAACACTTTGCTTTTTCGTTAAATATTGTGGGTTTAAAGGACTCATTTTTGGTAAAAGTGCGTTCAATTCTGTACCATTTTCACTGGCATATTCTCTTTTTAAAGAAGTTGATATATATCGTTTTGTTTCTTCAGCATTTAAATTTTCTTCGGTGATTAATTCAGAGGCTTCTTCTTTTTGTTTTCTTTGAGCATACGCAAAAAATGAATCAATAACATTCGCTTTGTCCTGAAGCGTATCAAGATCGGTTTCATTAATAAAGTCGACCACCAAAATTTCTTTTGCTCTATTACCTACACTTGCTCGAATCACTCTACGAATTTCTTCAATTAACGTGGCCTTATCCTTTGTCTTTTTATTGTTCTCAAAGATCAATTCGAGAATATAATCAAGGTTAATCTCTTGAGATTTTAATAGGTCAACTTCAAATACGACATCATCCCAATCGATTTTAGATTCTTCTTTTTCATTCCCACTTTTTTCTCTTCTTAACCAATCACGTATATCATTATAAGTGGAGCGGTAATCCTGAATAGTTCTTTCTTTGAGCAATTCAATTTTTTGCATTGCTTCAATTTCCTCGTCAGTCACAAAATGCTCCTTTTTAAACGCTTCTATTGCTTCGGGATCATCACTTTTTATCGTTTGAAGTGCTTTGAGGTGATTAAATTCATCGTAATTCTGTAGTATGTTTTCAACGCGTAAATACTCACCAAACAGCTTTGCAAAATCTTTTTTGTCTTTCTCTTTTACAATTTCATCAGGGTTAGGGAATTTTTCATTTAACTCTTTTACCACTTCAACGTAACCTCTGCGTGCCTCACCTGTAGCAATGTCGGTAAAGCCTTCTAAATATTCTTTGTAACTTTTTTCAAGAACTACATTTGCAGTATTCTTATCACCAAATAAAGTAATAGCATCAATGGTAGCCTTTTCTAAATCTCTGAATGTTACAATGTTCCCAAAAGTCTTTGTTGCATCATAAATACGGTTGGTTCGAGAAAAGGCTTGTATTAAACCGTGGTATCGCAAATTCTTATCAACGAATATCGTATTGAGGGTAGGAGCATCAAACCCTGTAAGAAACATACCAACAACAATAACGAGGTCAACCTCTTTACTCTTTACACGTTTTGCAAGGTCACGATAATAATTCTGAAACTCATTGCTATCAACTCCATAACTCGTCTTGAACATCGCATTGTAGTCATTGATAGCTTTGGTCAAAAACTCTTTTGCACTGCTATCCATTGCTGAAAGCTCAAAAGTTTCATCTGCAATTTCACCAATTGCACCCTGCTCCTCATTGGCTGCAAAAGAGAATATGGTGGCAATATTCAAAGGTTTATCGCTCCCTTTTTGCAAATTGTTTAATTCTTCGTAATAGCATTTGGCTGCATCTACACTACTTACGGCAAACATAGCATTAAAGCCTTTGTTACCTCCTTGGGTACGGTGGGTTTTAATCCTGAAATTCTGTAAGATATATTGAGCTATTTCTTTGATGCGTTCTGGATGAAGTAAAGCCTTTTTATTTTCCGCTGCACTTAGTTTCTTCTCATCAATTTCTGTTTCTAAACTTTTAAACTTTGGTCGTACATCATTATAATCGACTTTGAATTTCAATACCTTTTCATCTCTTATGGCATCAGTAATTACATAAGAATGTAACTCACGACCGAATACACTTGCTGTAGTCTCAGCACCTAAAGCATTTTCAGGAAATATGGGTGTGCCTGTAAAGCCAAATTGATAGAACTTTTTAAATTTCTTTTTCAAATTCTTTTGTGCTTCGCCAAATTGAGATCGGTGTGCTTCATCAAAAATGAAAACAACTTGTTTTTGATAAATTGCTAAATCACCCTCTGTTTTAATAAGGTTGTTTAGTTTTTGAATGGTCGTAACGATAATTTTATTGTCATCCTTTTCTATGTTTCGCTTTAAACCTGCTGTACTGTCTGAGCCATTTACACTATCAGGAGAAAAACGCTGATACTCTTTCATCGTTTGAAAGTCGAGGTCTTTACGGTCAACCACGAAAAAGACCTTATCAATAAAATCTAATTGTGTGGCTAATCGAGCGGCTTTGAAACTGGTCAAAGTTTTTCCTGAACCGGTAGTATGCCAAATATATCCTCCACTTTCTGTATCAGACCATTTTTTGCTTAGATATGAACTAGCAATTTTCCATAACATACGTTCTGTTGCTGCAATTTGATAAGGACGCATTATAAGTAATGTCTCACTCGTGTCAAAAACAGAATAAGTTAATAAAACATTTAGAAGTGTATGTTTTTGAAAAAATGTTGAGGTAAAGTCTTTAAGGTCTTTAATCAAAGTATTATCTGCCTTTGCCCAGTTCATAGTAAAGTCGAAGCTGTTTTTATTTCGCTCAACGGTGTTTGCGAAATATCGACTGTCTGTTCCGTTAGAGATAACAAATATCTGTAGGTATTTGTAAAGTGAATTTTGGCTATTAAAGCTTTCTTTTGAATAGCGATGTACCTGATTAAACGCTTCGCGGATTGCAACTCCACGCTTTTTGAGTTCAACCTGCACCAAGGGTAAACCATTGACCAATATAGTTACATCATATCGATTGGCGTGTTTGCCACTCTGTTCAAATTGTGAAATTACTTGTACCTTATTTCGGATGATGTTTTTTTTGTCGACCAAGTAAATGTTTTGAATGTGTCCATCATCAAAAACAAAATCGTAAATATAATTGTCGTGAATTTTCCTTGTTTTTTCCACAAGGTTATCGCTGGGTTTATCTAAATACTCTTCTACAAAACGAATCCACTCACTGTCCAAAAATGTCATATTGTTGAGCGTTTGCAATTGTATTCTTGCATTCGCTAACATTTCCTGGTAGGTTTTTAAAGTCGGATTTTCGTAACCTTGATTGATTAAATCTCGGATAAACTCCTTTTCAAGGTCAGCTTCCGTTTGATAGACGGCAGGAGCCTCATTCACCTCATAATACTTGGTGAATTTATCCAGTACTATGAAGTTGTTTGATTCTGCTATGGTTTTATAAGTACTCATGCGGTTTCTTTGTGAGGAAAGGTTAATAGTAAATCACGATAATGTTCATACTGCTTTTTTCTCAACTCAATCTCTTTTGGAAGACCTTCGCTTATTGAAGTAGTGAGTATGTCAAATTTATCAAGGATGGAAACAATGCGAGCTTGTTCTTCAGGTGAAGGAACTGGAATTAATATTTTAGCCATATCATTTGCTGAAACATCTATAACCTTTGTGCCTTTTGCATATTTTCTTTTTTGAATAGCGAAATGTTCTGTTTGTGTGAAATAAGTAAAGAATTTACCTGTAATAGCTTTTGACGGTTTGAATATAGTGGCGTGACCACCTGTTACCGCTTCTTCTTCTCCAAGATATACAACAGCTTTGCCTACATCCTCAATATTCTCACTCGTATTAGTTATCACTACATCACCGTAATTTACTTTCCGTAATTTTTTTGCTGTTTCTACAGATACAAACGATAAAGTGTGTTTAGTGGAAGTACCATAGTAAGTATAAATTTGCCCATAGTGAATTGCAGGAACTCCACATTCTGTAAAATCCGATTTCGGTAATCCGTTACCTCTAATTAAAATACCTAATTCGCTCATAGTCAAGTATTTATACCCCCACCCATTTAATTCATTGAAATTCAATAGCTTATTGCGATAATACTCATACTGCTGTTTACGAGCTGTAAGCTCCGCTGTAAGCTCCGCTGTAAGCTCCGCTGTAAGCTCCGTAAACATATCTAGAATACGTACAATTTCTTTTTGAACTTCTAATGGTGGGATCGGAATTTGGAAGCGCGCAACATCTTTTGCATAAACATGAGGTACTCCTCCGCCTGATTGTAAATCATGGATTTTATCCTGAATATTTAGTAAAAAATGAAATATGTAGCGTGGTAAAACTTTTGATTCATCAGCTTTAATAGAAAAGGCGTCGCTTACAAAAATTGGTTCATTCCAATACATTACAAAACCAGCGTAAGCTCCAGAGCCAGCAACGGTTATTGTTTCACCGCTCCGATTGAATTGGTCTACAAAATAAGCAGGTTGTTGTCCACCTGATATTACAGGGAATTCACCTTCAATTGAAGTTTTTTTGGTAATTGAGGTTCCTCTTTTTAATTCAGCAACATCCCCCAAAGTCTTCCATTCAACCTCAACACCATCTAATAATTTTTCTAAATGATTCATTTTTTCCTTCCTTTTTTTGCCTTTTTCTCCAGGGTGGCAATGGTTTTTAAATACTCTTTTTCCTGTGTTTTGCCCTCAATTGCACCGTGTTGAGTGGTTAGTGGGATATTCCGACACACCACTTTTTCGATCAATTCGCCCTCGGCAAAAATGTTGGAAATATGCTCGGTAATAGTGCTTCTCGCTTTACCAAACAGATTTGCCATTTGCTCTTGTGTAAGCCAAACAGTTTCATCTTCAAGTTGGACATTAATTTTAGTTAGTCCATCATCGGTAGTGTATAAAATTATATCGCTCATGCTTCAATTTCGTTTATGATTTTATCAATATCGGCACGCAGTGTATTTATCCTTTCTACGGTTTTAGTAATTTCCGTGTTTAAGGTCGCTATATCAACCGTTTCACGATTGTCTTTGGCTTGCACATAGCTACTTACAGAGAGGTTATAATCGTTTTCGGCAATTTTGGTGTTGTCGATCGATACTGCTACATATTCCACATCGTCTTTGCTATCAAATATTTCCATAATTTGCTCAATGTGTTTGTCTTCAAGCAAATTATTGTTGGTTACTTTTCGAAAGAAATTTTCACCACTTGCATCAATAAATTGGGTTTTATTTTCGGTTTTATGTTTTGATAGTACCAAAAGCGTAACAGCGATGGAAGTACCGTAAAATAAATTTGGAGCAACAGAGATTATTGTCTCTACATAATTATTGTCTACTAAATACTTCCTAATTTTCTGTTCAGCACCACCACGGTAAAAGATACCAGGAAAGCAAACCAAAGCTGCTCTCCCTTTGCTAGATAGATAACTTAAACAATGTAATACAAAGGCGAAATCTGCTTTTGATTTAGGAGCTAAAACACCCGCTGGAGCAAAACGATCATCATTAATAAGCGTTGGGTCGCCATCGCCTATCCAGTTAATAGAATAAGGAGGATTAGATACAATGGCATCAAACGGCTTTTCATCACCAAAGTGTGGGTTCCGAAGGGTATCGCCAAGGGCCATGTAAAACTTATCGTAGTTAATGTTGTGCAAAAACATATTCATACGAGCAAGGTTATACGTGGTGTGGTTCACTTCCTGTCCGTAAAAACCTTCTTCAATAATATGATTATCAAAATGCTTTTTGGCTTGCAATAATAAAGAGCCCGATCCTGCGGCAGGGTCGTAAATTTTGTTTACTTTTTCTTGTTTATGCATTGCCAATTGGGCAATGAGTTTGGATACGTGTTGTGGTGTAAAAAACTCACCTCCCGATTTTCCCGCGTTTGCTGCATAATTGGAAATCAAAAACTCATAGGCATCACCAAAAAGATCAATTTGATTCTCTTCAAAATTTCCAAAATTCAGTTCTTCTACTCCTTTCAACACAGCAGCCAAGCGCATATTTTTATCAGGCACTGAATTACCTAAACGGGTGCTTGTGGTATCAAAATCCGCAAACAAACCTTTTATATCGGGTTCAGATGGATAGCCGTTTGCAGAACTTTCAATGGCGTCAAAAATCGCTTTTAAATCAGTGTTGAGATTTGGATTAGTATTAGCTGATTTAGAAACATTCACGAATAGTTGACTGGGATAAATGAAATAACCTTTCGTTTTAATCGCATCGTCTTTTATTTCTGGTGTGATTTTGTCATCAGGATATTTTGCATAGTTAACACTATGATCACCACCTTCAATGTAATTGGTAAAGTTTTCACTAATGAAGCGATAGAAAAGTGTTCCTAAGACAAACTGTTTAAAGTCCCATCCATCAACTGAGCCACGAACATCGTTGGCAATTCTCCATATTTTAGCTCGTAATTCTTGCTGTTGTTGTGCTATGTTAGTCATCCTTTATTTTAATTTATTATGTACCTGTCGATTTTGAACTTCAGACATGTTTGTAATTATTTTATTTTGATTTTTTTTGACACGAAAACTATTTCCAAAATGCGTTCAATATTTTCTTTCTTTTCATCTTCAATGAGTGCTAAAATTTTATCGGCAACCCAAAATGAATTCAATTCACTTTCAGACACCTTAAATAATTTCGCAAGTCGACCAATGTGATTTTTACTAATTTGCTTTTCTTCTTTTTCGACTTTGCTAATAAAAGCAGTATCTACCTCTAAAAGAGCAGCAATTTGGCGTTGAACCATTCCATTTGTTTCTCTTAACTCTTTCAATTTTACTCCAAGCATTTTGTATAATATTTACTTGTACTTATTTGGTCAAAAATAGGTAATAAATATGGTTACTCATCACTATATTATAAAAATATTCTGCCATTTGAGGTCAAACTAAGAAATATCAAGTAATGCCATGGTAAAAAATAAAGTCCCACGGAAAACCGCAGGACTTTTACCAGAAAACGGGGGGACGAAACTGGCAATTTCGTGGAGAACCACAGAAATATTGTTAAAAAGGAAGCTGTACTAGGGTAAATTCACCGTGAGTTCCTGCACCTTTTTCAATGATGTTAAGGTCTTTCATGTATTTAATGTAGTTTTTGGCCATGCGTTCTTTTACATACAGTAAATCCATGATGGCTTTTATTAAATCCTGGTAGCTGTAAGATTGTTTGGAGCTAAAAATATCACGTGCCGTACTTGCCAGGTCTTCCATTTTTCGAGCTTCGCTATCGGCTTTACTTTTTTCACCTAAAAAAACGTGTCTGTTCAATTCTTTATTCCAGCCAAATTGTATTAACGGCACATCAAGTGGGCTGCCGTCTCTTACTTTTAAGGCTTTTACTACGCTGGTATTGGTATTGTCTTCCTTTTCAATGGAAAGTATGCCAGCAGCTTTACGTTGTATCTCTGAACCCAAATGACCTCTTAGCTTCATTCCACTGGGACTAAGGTGCAAAACACTTACAATACAGGTTTTGTAAATACCTGCAAGCCTAAAAAGTTCTTCTACTAATTCCACCGATTGTGTTTCATCGTTTACACCAGCAATTAAATCGGCAATACCGTCAATCACTACCATGTGTATGCCGCTGTATTCGTAATAAAACCGATCCATACTTTGAAAAATAACCTGCATCCGTTCTTTACGCGACATACCAACCAGGCAATAGGCTTTAAACCATTTAGGAGGATAATCTAAATTGGCTCTTTTCAAAATAAACGTGAGGTTTTTAAAGAGCTGGTCTTCGGATTGTTCGGTATCATACACCAACACGGCATTGCCTGTTCTGTTGTTTTTTATTTCCGTTCCCAAGGTATCAATCACATCACCGTCTTTACGAATTACGCCTGATATTAAACCGCCCAGGTAGTTTGTTTTTCCGCTTCCTTCACTACCTGTAATGCAAAGCAAATTTCCTGGAGAGCCTATGGTCACTTCATTAATGGTAATAAGTGGTTCGGGCTTAATTGGTGGATTATTAAAATCAATTTCGCAGGATTTTAATATCGCCATGGTTTCTTCATAAATTTTATCAAGCATGTTGCAGAACAATTTCATCAATTGTTCTTTGGTATAACCGAGCTTAAAAAAATCTGAAATATCCTTTTCTGTTTTGGTTCCTTTAAGCGGAAGCGTTAGGCATTTTACATCGCAATCTTTGAGTGCCTTGCTGTGTTTTTCGGAAGATTCTTTGCCCGTTTTATCACAGTCGTAAAGTAGTGTAATATGCTTAAAACGAAAGCTCAACCTGCGAATGATATTTTTAGGTATGGTAGCTGTTTCACTGTTGAAGCATATCGCATTAAAGCCACGTGCAGCAAGGCTCATTACATCTTTTTCGCCACCAGTAATAAATAAAATATCGCCTCGTGTAGGCAGTTGTTCCAATCCAAAAACATAACCGTCCACCATTTCACCAGCATACAAAAAACGGTAATTCGATTTTGGTCGGTACAGTTTTATAAATCGTTTTCCAGGATAAGCAAAAATGGGCTCCGTTTCAGTTGACAATAGCTTGTACGCTTTACCTTCTTTGTTGGTTCCTTCAAAACTATTGATACTCACTACACCGAATAGCTGCAACACATTTTTATCAATGCCATAGCTTTGCCAAAATTGCAATTCAGCATCGGTCATGGGTTGAGTAATAGGGGGTATAAAAGTTGTAGCCACGTGCTCTGCTGGAATGGCTGGTTCTAGCTCGCTGGCATATTTAATTTTATTGCCCAGGTCTTTTTTTAGTTCCCGAATGCGGTCGTTTCGGTCTTGTAAATCCAGGTGTAATTCACGGTCTATGATTTCAAGAATGTCGATAAAATCTTCACGGTTGCTGCAATCTTTATTGAATATTTTTCCAACGAAGTAAAAACAATCTCCTGCAAAGTCGACATTGCCAAAATCTTTAACCTTATACGTTTTAGTGCCGTTATCAAAATACACGTAGCAAGATGCCTTGGTGTCATTGTAAAACGGATTCAGGAAAGGCTTTCCAACTCTCCATTTGCCTCTGATAAAATATTTAAAAATATCTAGGCCAGCTGTTGTTTCTTTGAGTATGTTTTCTTTCGTTAATGACATGTTGATAATTGGGTTTATTGATGAAGTAAATCGATTTTAAATTGGTCGGTTTGTTGGAACAGGTAATGCTCCAAATCCATAAGTCGGTAGAACACCCTTCGTTTCATTTTGAAACAAGGGATTTTGTGATCGTCTCGATGTCGCTCGAGCGTTCTCCGACTTATTTTTAAAATTCGACAGGCTTCCCAACTGTCAACATATTCTTTAGCTAGAAATTTCTTTCGGTCGCTTAGTTCCGCTACTTTATCTTGCAGCTCTCTTAGTGTAACGATGAGTTGTTGATACACATCGCTGGATAGTGTGATTGTTTCCATGCAAACATTTTTTAAATTCGAGTGCAAGAATAATCAGCCAAAAAATGGAAAAGGCTTAGGTTAAGCTTAACCTAAGTGAAATAAATGTCACCTGCGTTTCCGCTGTTTTTCATCCAGCTCTTGAGAATAGGCTTGAAAATGTCCTTTTAGGTTTTCAAGGAAAACAGCATTGTCTTTTTTGCGTTCTCGGGCTTGATTAAGTTTGGTGCTAGGGGCTTTAATGGGTCGATTAAACAGCCATTCTGCAATCTGCAATATTTGTCGTTGACTTAGCTTGCCTTCTTCAGCAACAATGGCTCCTGAACGTTGCAAAGCAATCATTAATTCGAGCAAAGCAGTGTCGGAATTGTTCCAGTGAAGTTTTGGAATTGGTCTGTTTTGTTCAACAAACAAAGAGGTTTGTTGGGGTTTGATTTGGTTGATTTCAGCCTGAAGTTGATGGGTAAAATCTGCCCTTGGTTGATTGTTTTGTCGGGCAATTCTAATTTTTGCACGGATAAACAAATCAAGCTTGGAAAGGAGCTCTTTTTGTGCTTCTACAAAATATTGAAGTTTTTTTTATGGCATCATTTGCCGCGTCTTTGAACTGGGGAGCAGTTTTAAATTCGACCGAAAAAAGTATGAAGTCAAAATTATCAGGCAGGTAGGTAATTTGATTTTCTTTTATAAGAATCAAATAATCTTCCAGCAATCCCATTGCATTCAAAGGTGCAATAGACTGCGAAATTTCCAATTCAATAACAACCTTTGCTTCATCATAAATTTTAGCCAGGTAGAGCCTGTATTGGTTAATAGAGCCAAAGGTATTGATACGAATACCTGGTTCAAGTTCTTCTTCAAAGAGATTTATTTTCACTCTTTGCTTTGGCGACCATTCCACTCTACGTGAGGCCAGCTCATTGATAATTGGTGTCAGGGTTTCTCTCATTAAAAATTTTTTACGTTAAATAAACAAATGTATTTTTTTATATTGTCAAATAGGGTCAACAACAATCTATTTTGTTATATGTTTTCTATCCAAAATCACCCAGGGCAATAGGGCAATCATATATATATGAATTGCCCTATTGCCCTAGAGATATGATTTTAAAAATTGCCCTAAAAAACTGAGTGAAATCAATGCTTTGCAGCGAATGAGTGATTGAAAATATTTTTTGTAATGGGAGCGTGTTTTTTTATCGATTTGCTAGGGTGAAAAATTGCAGCGTTGAGATTTTGAATTGATGATTTTTGAAAATACTCAAACGCTCATCTGCTTAATTTGAATAAATGTGAGTAATTCTTTTTTAGTGAGAAGCTAAAAAAATACGTACCTGTATTCGGATATTTACGGATAAATACGGATATTTTATTTGTTTGAATCGGATATATTTTCGTATATTTGCGAATAAATACGGATATTTTATGAGTTTACTAATACATACATTGAAACTTGATTTGGGCATGAAACTCATGACTGAATTAAGTAAAATAGACAGATTTGATGCTTCTTGGGCTACTATTGAAAAACGTGAAGGCGCTTCTTTGAAACAATTAAAATCCATTGCTACAGTAAGAAGTGTAGGGGCTTCAACCAGGATTGAGGGTTCAAAGATGACGGATGATGAAGTCGCCGTTTTGATTGAAAAATTGTCTATTTCAAAATTAGAAGAAAGAGACGAGCAAGAAGTAATCGGTTATTTTGAAGCCTTAGATACGATCGCTGAAAATTATGAATCCATCGGTATTTCTGAAAGTCAAATAAAAAACTTACATAAAATATTGATGCTGCATGGTGATAAAGATGCCTGGCATAGAGGAAACTACAAGCAAGTGAGTAATGCCGTAGAAGCTAATTTGGTTGATGGTACGAAGCAAATTGTATTTAGAACTGCTGAACCAGGATTAGAAACACAGGATGCTATGTTGCAATTGTTTGAATGGTATCATTCAGACAAGGAAACAATTCCTTTGGTTAAGACAGCTTTATTTGTTTACGAATTTTTAAGCATTCATCCATTTCAAGATGGGAATGGAAGATTAAGCAGATTGCTTGGTAGTTTACTGCTATTGAAAAATGGTTATTCATGGATTCAATATGTCAGTTTTGAGCATGAAATTGAAAGTAGAAAATCGGAGTATTACAAAGTGCTCATGCAAACGCAGCGAAACAGACCAGGTGAAAATGTTACGGACTGGCTAACTTTTTTTATCAGTTGTTTGATAAACATACAGGATCAGTTGCTGGTTAAATTAGAAGAAAGCAGAACAGAACAGCCCGTTTCACAACGAGAGAAACGCATCTTATTTTTTATACAAAACCACGCAGGATGTGGGTCTAGCGACATAGCTAAGAAACTTGACATTGCTCTGCCAACCGTAAAGAAATCTTTGGCTGAATTAGTTTTAAAAGGAGCCATCACCAAAGAGGGACAAGGTAAATCGACAGGGTATTTTGTGGTTTAATACGATAGGTATTAATTGAAGTTTTTTGAAATGAAAATAAATCAAAAATTTATTGTTTAGGTTCGGGATTCTTTCTAAATTTGAACCGTTGCAAGAGGGAATTTGGTATTAACGGTCGCCCTGCCAAAAACTATTTTGCAACTTGTGACGTTGACGCGTCATGAACAACGACAACTAATTGATAATCAGTAAAATAGTATATGCGGTGTGAGTACCTCTTTCTCCGCAACTGAAAACCCGAAACGAAAGTTTCGGGTTTTTTATTTAATTTCCTGATATTTCTAAAAAAATCAATTTTCATTTTTTTATAAATAATTATAGTTTATATAATAAACTAATTTATATTTGCGCTTAGTTTAACTTATGTAAAATCCTATGGAACATTCAACTACAGAACAATTAGCTTTTATTGCCCAAATGATCAAATCGGCACAACGTCGGTTTTATGATGATAGCCCTTATTATATTCTCTGGGGGGGAGCAGTTTTTATTGCAAGTATAATGCAGTACATATTATTAGTTCAAGACAATCCATACAATGCTGTGGGTTGGGCAATTGCCATTCCTGTGGCATTGTTGGTGCAATTTTTCATGTTACGTAAACAAAAAAGGGAAGAAAAAATCAAAACACACGTTGAAACGGTATTGAATAGCATGTGGTTTGCATTTGGCATCAGTTTGTTTATCATTCTCTTTTTTGCAAACAAAATAGGTGGAGCAACCTATCCAATCATCCTTAGCCTATACGCGATTACTACGTTTGTTTCTGGAAGCGCATTTAAAATCAGGGCATTTGTAGTGGGTTCGCTTGTTTGTTGGGGGTTGTCAATAGTGGGATTTTTTGTTGAATTTCAAATTCAATTGCTTTTATTGGCAACAGGTGTTTTATTTGCATTTATTGTTCCTGGAATAATTTTACGATTCTATGAAAAATCAGCCAAAAACTAATTGAACTGCTTCATGTATCAAAACTTAGATCCGCTATTACATTCTCAATTGCGATTAGCCATAATTTCTATTTTGCTTTCAGTAGAAGAGGCTGAGTTTTCATTTTTAAAAGAAAAAACGGGTGCTACATCGGGAAATATTAGTGTGCAAATAGAAAAATTAAGGGAAGCCAATTACCTTACAATTAAAAAATCATTCAAAGGAAAATACCCTTTAACTTGTTGTGCAATTACACCAAAAGGCATTGCCGCTTTTGAAGCTTATGTAAATGCACTAAAGCCTTACCTAAATAAATAATAGAGCCAATTGATGTTAGAAATAACAGCATCAATTGGCTTTTTTTTAGGGAAGAAAAATTTAGCAATACTTTAATTCAACACATGGTGAGCCAATACTTTTTGCACCTCATACACATTTACCGATTTGTTGAATTGTTTTTTGATGCTAGGCTGCGATTCGCTCGATACCCATATTTTAAGTTCGGCTTCTAGATCAAAAGTACCTGCTGTTTCTACACTAAACCGGGAAATGCTTTTGTATAAAATAGATTTGTATTCGGTTTTACTACCTGTTATACCTTGCTTATCAACCAAAATTAGTCGCTTGTTGGTAAAGATAAAGGTATCTCGTATGAGTTTAAATCCCAATTCAATTTGTTCGCCATCGGTGAGTAATTGTTGGTATTTTTTAGTTAATTCTTCTTGGTTTACTGCGCCGGCATTGCCTAATAAAGCTGAAAATAGCCCCATAAAATTGACGATTAAGTTAAAAATTGTAAGTTGCTAAGGTAGTTTTTTGCCTTTAAATAGAATTTATTTTTTTTCCCAGTTAGGTGTGTTAACCCCATATTTTATAGGATTTACAGGTTGTTGTCAACAAAATAGTACTGGTGTAGTTAAAATAAAATTGAAGCAAGTAGTTGCGTACATTTATTTTTAGTTTTATCTATGCACCGTATTTCGAACCCATTAAGGGTACCAACCGAGTGAAGACACCACGGTGGTAAAACAATACGGGCCCGTCCGGTCAAAATAAACGACAGTTTACCCAGACAACCTATTTATCGGAATACAAATAACGATTGTTTAACTAAATCTTATTTGTATGAAAAATGCAATGCAAATTACCCTGAAGGACCAGTCCAAGATTCTACTTGAGGCCACGGTCAAATCGACTGCCAATCATTTTATTAATGTTTGGGAACTACAAGACGATCATTTACCTTTATTTATAGAGGTAACTCATCAAAAAGCCAATACCGTTTTGGAGCTTAGCAAAGTAGCCCCTTTTGTGTTATTGTATTTTGATAATGATCTGCAATTTGCGGGTGCGGCCTACAGTTTGAATCGCACAGAAACAATGTATGGCACAGGCACGCATTTCAAGAAAATTCTCTTGCTGCATTATCCTATTTCGTTTCAACTCGAAGCGGTAAGTTCATTAACCATTATATCCAAGTCATGCAGTATTTAATGTCAAGATTTGGAGGCCATGCGATGATTATTGGCCAAGGGAAAGCAAGTGTGGATCAACTTCCTGAAGACCAATCACTTGATAATATGTTAGACAACTATGCCAAAGAGATTATTCCCAATCATTTTTATATTTCGTCCTATGATGCGCTTCCAAAATGGATGGGAAAAATTCAGAATCTTACCGGTACAAAGGCTGTGAAATTAGGATCCGTTACCCATCGTTTTAACGAGTTATTCTTACAGTACGATAGCTGTGTTACAACCGATATCTACATTACGAATCACCAATGGAATAATGTTTTTGCGCTGATTATCAAAACCCATAAAGGCATGTTGAATGAATTACTTGGGGATTACAACGAGCAGTATGATTATGTACTTCAGGTATTTATCCGATCAAAGATTGACGGATATGACCAAAGTTTATCCAAAAATCCCGCCTATGTAGAGAAAATGTTACTCATTCTATTCTACAAAATGGGTTTGATTTATGAAGGCGATATTATTGATTTTAGGCCATCAAAAACTCATTTGGGTAAAAAAATAGCAAAGGAATTTACAGATACAATTGCTGAGAAGCTAATAGGTATTGAAACAGATGCTGATTTACGTGCAATTTTATTGGAGTATGAATCAAAAAACAATGTAATAACACAATGAAAATCGAGATACAAAATTTAGACGACAAGTGGTTTGAAAAACGCAATTTCAAAATAGGGTATGGGAAATTTCCTTATTTACTTATCAAAACTGATTTTAACGCATTTATGCAAATTCCTATTCATTTTAATGTAAACGATGAGGATTTAAATTACCCTGGAATTCATATCAACGGAATAAGCGAAGCAGAGCTATCAGCCTACGAAATAGACAAATCTACCGAACTACATGATAAATTGATTGAGGTAGCTAAATCTACCAAAAAAAGTATTGATGAAAAGCGAAATGATTCGTGTAGTCTATGTTTGGTCGAAGGGCCTAAAATAGGATTTTACTTTATAGAAAACCGTATCGAGTTTCATGAAAGTATCCCCGCAGGCGGCACACTTATTACCTCCGAAAATCAAATACTAGCCATGAATGTCCCACATTATATTTAAAAAAATGGAAAAAAATGCACATCCTATGTTTCAACATGTTGAGGCTACAGCAGCACAAAAAGTAGAAATTTTAGCTTCAAATCCGTACCGGTACTACCTAGCGCCAAACCTTTGGATTGGGAGAAACAACAGTCGGATTGTAGAATTAGACACGCTATCCAAAGCGGTTGAACTCGCCGAAAACCAAGCTATTCAAGCTAGAATAATTGAAGTGAAAAAACAACTTCAAGAAATATATTCAAAAAATGTATAACCAAAAAAATACAATATGAACAATACGATCAATAACCTAGATGATAAGTGGTTTGAAATACGCAATTTCTTACCCGGTTACGGACATTTTCCGTATGTAATTTTAAAGTCAGGATATGCACTATACATGCAAATCCCCATTCATTTTAATGTAGAACCCGATGTAACCAAGTATCCAGGCACGCACATTAACGGAATAAGCGAAGCTGATTTAGCACATTTTAAGGCCAATACCAATTCGGCGGTTCATGATCTTTTGATAGCACGGACAAATGATATCAAAAGCAAGATCGAAATGGACTACGAGAAACCTTGCCTGTTGTGCTTAGTTGAAGGGCCAGAACGAGCTTACTTTTTCAAGGACAATGAGGTGAATTACAGTACAGCGATTCCGTCGGGAGGTACATTACTCACGCCTCAAAATAAAATACTCGCAATGAATGCGCCGCATTATTTAACTTAACATTTCAATCGGGGAGCAAGGAATTGCTCCCTATTTACCTATGAAAAAACTACTCTTACATATTCCGCATGCAGCAGTAAATATTCCTACTTATGAAGGATTTATATCTGACAAAGAAGCCATTAATGAAGAAATTAAGTTATTAACCGATTGGTATACCGACGAATTGTTTGAATCATCTGTAGATATCAAATGTATAGCTCCCTTTTCGCGGGTTTTTTGTGATGTGGAGCGATTTCCTGATGATGCTGATGAAGTCATGTCAAAAGTGGGTATGGGCGCTTTATATGAAAAATTTGATAATGGACAACCGATGCGTCAAGTAACGTCTTCATTTCGGCACCATATCCTGTTAAATTATTATCACGTTCACCACCAGCAATTTCAAAAATTGGTTGAGCAACAGCTCGATAGGCAAGGGATTTGCCTTATTTTGGATTGCCATTCCTATCCGTCAAAACCATTGGTGCGTGATCTCGATCAGACAGCCAATAGACCCGATTTTAATATCGGTATTGATTCCTACCATACACCACACTTGTTTATCGAAATTTCGAAGGTCTATTTTGAGCAAGCAGGTTATTCCTTAGGAATCAATTGGCCCTATAGTGGAGCCATAGTACCGCTTGTATTTTATAAAAAAAACAAAGCCGTGCAATCGATCATGCTCGAAATCAACAGGAACTTGTATCTCCATGAACCGGGAATCGAAAAATCAAATCGTTTTAAGGAGATTCAAGCGGTGGTGCAAGGGTACATGGAGTTGCTTAGGCATGCAATTTCAACGTAGCCCTGATGAGTCAAAAAGAAAAATCAGCAATACAACATGGACTTTCTTTTGGCAATGCTGTATTTATTTTGGTAGTTGTTTAATACCCTACATACTCCGATATTTCCAAACCGTAGCCAATCATGCCCACTCGTTTCGCTTGCATAGAGTTGGTAATGAGGCGAATGTTGGAAATATCCAAATCATGTAAAATTTGAGCGCCAATTCCAAAGTCTTTGACGTCCATTTTTATTTGTGGAATTTTGGTGATGCCTTCGGCTTGGCATTGTTTGAGTTCACTTAAGCGGTTTAGCAAATCAGAAGAGTCTTTCTCACTATTAATAAAAACAACTGCTCCTTTTTGTTCTTGGTTAATGCGCAAAAACACATCTTCCATGATTTTGTCACGGCTATCGGTCAAGCTATTTAATATATCGGTATTGGCTTGGTTTGAAATAATACGAGTGAGTATGGGTTCTCCATTGTTCCAACTTCCTTTGGTGAGCGCGATATGAACTTGCTTATTGGTAGTTTGCAAATAGGCACGAAGTCGGTAGGAGCCAAACCGCGTTTCCATTTCGAAATCTTCTTTTTTCACGATCAAGCTGTCGTGTTGCATGCGGTAGGCAACTAAATCTTCGATGGATACCAATTTCAAATCAAATTTTTTGGCCACTTCTACCAATTGAGGCAAACGTGCCATAGTGCCGTCTTCGTTCATGATTTCTACAATAACTCCAGCGGGTTTAAAACCAGCCAAACGGGCAAAATCGATGGCGGCTTCGGTATGCCCTGTGCGTCGTAAAACTCCACCTTGTTTGGCGGTCAACGGAAAAATGTGTCCTGGACGGGCTAAATCATAGGGTTTGGTATCTTCATTCACTAAAGCCAAAATGGTTTTGGCTCTATCGGCAGCCGAAATCCCTGTGGTTACGCCTTGTCCTTTTAAATCGACCGAGACAGTAAAGGCTGTTTCCATGTGATCGGTGTTATTTTTTACCATAGAATGCAATTCCAATTCATGACAGCGTTTTTCTGTGAGCGGTGCACAAATTAAACCTCGCCCGTGTGTAGCCATAAAATTGATCATCTCGGGCGTTACCAGTTCAGCGGCGGCCAAAAAATCGCCTTCGTTTTCTCGGTCTTCATCATCCACTACAATAATCACTTTGCCTTGGCGAATATCTTCTATGGCTTCTTCTATGGTATTTAATTGTATGGGATCCATTTTCATTTATACGTTTTTAGAACCGGGAAATAATTTTTTAAAGAAAGCTTGTATGGGTAAACTAATTGCATCAAAGGAGAACGAACCTAAATCATTGGTGGCTCGATATGATAAGAAGCCTGCAAGTGGCAACAACACCAAAGTTGACATCCAGCAGCCCAAAAAGGGAGATATGCCGTTTTCTTGCGCCACTTTTTTACCAAACGTATTGATAAAGTGAAAGATGATAAAAATTAACACAGCAAATACGATTGGTAAGCCCAGTCCTCCTTTACGGATTATCGCTCCTAAAGGCGCTCCAATAAAGAACATCAAAATACAGGCAAAGGCAATTACAAATTTGTCAAAAAGGGCTATCCAGTGGTTATTTATGTTTTTGGTTTTGGCTTCCATTTCAAATTTAGCACCCTCAATCGAGTAATTGGTATTGGTAATGCTACTGTGGGCCATGGTAAAAATGTCTTTCTTTTGCAAAACAGTTTTATCTGCTAACAAATTTTCGTTGTAGCTATATTTTTTTAGTTTAAGTTGATTAGCAATGCTTTTTTCATTTAAGGCATTCCGTTGTGAAATATTTTCGGTAAACGACTGAATATCTCTGCGGTATATTTTTTGGAGTGAATCTAGGGTGTATTTCAACTCACTCACGGTAAGCATGGTATTCGTATTTGTAATTTCAGCTGTGCCCTCGGCCGAGCCATTTAATTTTGACAAATCAATATTAATGATGTATTTCTTAAACGATGATTTGGCAAATGGCAACTTATTCCGGTCTTCGTATTTTTTAGGAATCACGTCTTCGTAATAGTAGCCATCATTGAGCACCATTTGCAAGATGTTTGAATCGTTGCTGCTTATGAGCTCGCCATTTTTGGCTTTTATTACATTTTTACTACCGTCGTATTGATTTATTTTTTTGTGAATGGTAATGCCTTGCAAGTAATTTCCATTTTCACCTGATTTTTTATCTACTTTAATGTTGTAATATCCCACATCACTAAATTGCCCTTCGGCAATAGCCATAGCCGGTTTTACCTGAGCAATGTCTTTTCTAAAATTGATAAACTTATATTCGGCCAAGGGAATTACATTGTTGGCAAAGAAAAAAGCGGCAATACTTAAAATTAAAATAAATACGGTTGAACTGCGCATGGCTCGTCCAAAGGAAATTCCAGATGATTTGATCGCAGCAAATTCATAGTTTTCGGCCAAATCGCCAAAGGTCATAATGGAGGCCAATAAAACCGAAAGTGGCAACACCAAGGGCACAACACTTGGCATTTTGAACAATAAAAATTTAAGAATGACAATGGTGTCCAAATCTTTACCCGCCAATTCAGCTATAAAAAGCCAAATGGTTTGTAGGATAAAAATGAGAAACAAGATCACAAATACCGAAGTAAACGTAAACAAAAAGGTGCGTAGAATGTATTTGTCTAGAATTTTCAAAGTCTATTCTATCGTATTGATGTAATAGTTGGGGTATTTGGCTTTATCAAACTTAAATTGATTGGCCGAGAGTTTTTGATTTGTTTTGAACGAGACTACAGTCAAGGTTGTTTTGGTGTCGTTTTTACCCACTTCAATCAGGTTGTAAATTTGTTTGGCCTTAACGTCTATACCCAACAAAATTTGTTTGCGTTGATCTTTGGCTGTGGTCGGAACCAATTTGATGTATTGAATACTGCGGCCTTTTACGTTTTGACTAATATCCCAAGTATAGGAATAGCCCTTGTTGTAAAAAGTCAACATTTTTGATGGGGTAATCAAATTATCTTCTTTGTCGTTTCCTTTTGATATGGTAATTTCTTCGTCTTCCGGGTTGATGGTATAGACGCGTTTGCCATCAAAGAGTTTGGTAACACCCATGAGTTGCAATTGATATTTGTTGTTTTGTAAAACTACCGATCCACTGCTTTCTTGGTTTACATTTTCCTTGGCATTTTGCAAACTGTATTTAAAATCAATCTTTATGGATTTATAACTTTTTACTTTTGAACTCACTTGGTTCAATAGGTTTTTTGCTTTTTTATCTTGGGCTTGTACTTGTACACTTAGGGCAAGTAGTAGTACCCAAAAAAATAGTTTTTTCATTTCGGCTTACTCGTTTTGTTCATTATTAAAAAACTGATCCAAAGCACTCAAATCAGTGATGTTTACGTTTCGTGCTTTACTGCCTTCAAACGGTCCTACAATTCCTGCTGCTTCCAATTGGTCTATGAGTCGACCGGCACGGTTGTATCCTAATTTTAATTTGCGTTGCAATAAAGAGGCCGAACCTTGTTGGGCAGTAACAATGATTTCGGCTGCTTCACGAAAAAGTGAATCGCGTTCGGAGATATCCATGTCCAAGTTGCTTCCTCCGCCATCTTCGCCTACAAATTCGGGTAGTAAATACGCGTTTGGATAGGCTTTTTGCGAACCAATAAATTCAGTTATTTTTTCTACTTCAGGTGTATCAACAAAGGCGCATTGCACACGAATCACATCATTTCCATTTGAGTACAATAAATCACCACGACCAATCAACTGATCGGCTCCTTGCGTATCCAAAATGGTGCGGGAATCAATTTTTGAAGTTACACGAAAGGCAATACGAGCTGGGAAATTGGCTTTGATTATTCCGGTAATGACATTTACCGATGGACGTTGCGTGGCAATGATTAAATGAATCCCTATGGCACGAGCCAACTGCGCCAAACGGGCAATAGGTGTTTCTACTTCTTTGCCGGCCGTCATAATCAAATCGGCAAACTCATCGACTACCAATACTATGTAGGGAAGGAAATGATGCCCCAATTCGGGATTCAATTTGCGTGCCTTGAACTTCTCGTTGTATTCCTTTATGTTGCGCACCATGGCATCTTTGAGCAATGAATAGCGGTTGTCCATTTCTACGCAAAGGGAATTCAAGGTATTGATTACTTTGGTGTTATCGGTAATAATGGCATCACCCGAATCGGGCAATTTGGCCAAGTAATGGCGCTCAATTTTATTGAACAAAGTGAGTTCTACTTTTTTGGGATCAACCAATACAAATTTTACTTCGGCCGGGTGTTTTTTATACAATAACGAGGTCAACACAGCATTTAATCCCACTGATTTTCCTTGCCCTGTGGCTCCTGCCATAAGCAAGTGGGGCATTTTGGCCAAATCAACTACAAAGGTTTCGTTTGAGATGGTTTTTCCCAAGGCAATGGGCAATTCCATTTCAGCTTCTTGAAACTTAGTAGAGCCAATCACGCTTTTCATGGACACCATGGTAGGGTTTTTATTGGGCACCTCAATTCCAATGGTACCTTTACCTGGAATTGGTGCAATAATTCGAATTCCCAAAGCCGATAAAGAAAGGGCAATGTCGTCTTCTAAACTTTTTATTTTCGAGATGCGAATGCCAGCTTCAGGAACAATTTCATAAAGTGTAACGGATGGACCCACAGTTGCTTTAATTTGGGCAATTTCAATTTTATAATTGCGCAACGTCTCTACAATATTATTTTTATTTTCTTCTAATTCCTCTTGATTAATCGTAATGCCGCCGCTAGAATACTCTTTTAGCAAGTCAAGTGTAGGAAATTTGTAGTTGGACAATTCCAAAGTGGGATCAAATAAACCAAAATCGGCTACCAAACGCGCGGCTAAATTTTCTTCGGTGGTGGCTTCTTCTGCCGCCATTTCAATTACAAAATTTTCATCTTGCGTTGGAATGATCTCTGGTGCTACATATGGTTTTTCGATGTGGGCATGTACTTTGGGGCTGGGATCCAATTGAATTTCAGAAGAGTGAGTTATGGTAGGTTTTAGTGCATCTTTATCAATTTCAAAGGCAGATGTTTTTAAAACCGGCTCAGGAATTTCTTCTTCTTCAATTTCAGGAAAGACTGGTTTTACAGGCGCATCAGCAACTGCGTATTCTTCTAAATTGTAGTTGGTTTCAGTTGGTGAATGTTGGTTTTGCAAAGCTTCTAAATCAGCTTGAATAGCTTGTCTACGTTTTTCCAGGTAATTTTTTATTCCATCTGGATTGATTTTCACTTTGAATAAAAGGTAAATGCATACTGCCAATACCAATACCAAAAATGTACCTGTACTGCCTACATAATCACGTGCAAGAAGGTTCATTTCGTATCCAACTGTTCCGCCCAATTCGGGCATACTATCAGCAAAATAGCCCAAACCAATGCCAAGTACGACTAAAGCAAATAAATCCCAAAAAAGTATGTTTTTTAAACGCTTAAATGGCACATCAAATACCAAAAAAGCACCAGCAGTAGCAAACTGTTTAACAAATAAAAAGGAAGCAATTCCAAAACCTTGATATATAAAGAAATCAGCTAAAACGGCACCAAACTTTCCCAATAGATTTTGCGCCTTATCGCCTCGGTTTGTCAAGGAATGTAAGGTGCTTTGATCTTGATTTCCGTGCATAAAAAAGGAAATAAATGCAACCAACAAAGCCACCGCAAACAATACCATTAAAATACCAATTAACACCTTGTGCTGGCGTGTAAATTTCCACGATGTATTGGGCGTGGAATTGTTTTCGGTGCTTTTTACTGTTTTTGCCATACCAAATTAAATGGGTTATAGAAGAGCAATCAATCGGGGAATGTAAATAATTCCCCATACACTTAGCGCAGCCATAGCTGCAAAAAACACTCCACCGGCTGCAATATCTTTTATAAAACCAATGCGTTCGTGGTAATCGGGGTGAATAAAATCAGCAATTTTTTCGGCTGCTGTATTTAGACTCTCTACACTCAATACCAATCCCAAAGCCAAGGTTTGAAACATCCATTCTTCTTTTGAAATGCCAAAGTAAAAACCAAGTCCAATAGTTACAAGTCCTACGAACGATTGAACCATAATACTGTGTTCGGTGGTAATGAGCTTAAGGCAGCCTTTAAAGGCAAATCCGATGCTTTTAAAACGACCAGTAAAAAAAGAGTTGTCTTTCTGAAATTCCATAAGCAATATTAGTTATTTAATACAGCTATTGCTGCGTCATAATTGGGTTCATCTGCAATTTCACCTACTTGCTCGGTATACATTATCTTTCCATTTTCATCAATTACGATAACAACTCTTGAATGCAAGCCGGCTAAAACACTATCAATCATTGTAAGCCCGTAATCTTGCCCAAATTGTCCATTCACAAAATCAGACAGATTTATTACGTTTTCAATGCCTTCAGCACCACAAAACCGTTTTTGGGCAAAGGGTAAATCTCTTGAAATGCAAAGTACTTTTGTGTTGCTAAGTGCAGCTGCTTTGGCATTAAATTCCCGAACCGAAGTTGCGCAGGTGCCAGTATCAATACTTGGAAAAATATTGAGCACCAATCGACTGCCAGCAAAGTGAGCCAAATTGGCTTTGGAAAGATCAGTTTGTATCAAAGAAAAATCAGGAGCCATTTCGCCTACTTGAGGCAGGTTTCCTACAGTATGAATTGGATTTCCACCCAAGGTAATTTGTGCCATAGTATCTGTTTTTAGAGCACCAAAAGTAAGGAATTATATTGGGAATTAAAAAAGTAAATTACGGCTAGTATTGGCTAAAATAACCCACTTGATAGGGAATTAATCTTTCAAGAATTTGAGTGTTATCGGTTTCTTGTTTCCGTGTAATTTTAACCAATATACTCTCTTAGTAATGCCAGAACAATCTACTTCGTTTTGTGTTTTTCCATGGTGAACAAAACGCCCATTACTGTCTATTATTGTATATGGAGTAGGGGAGTCAAGTCCTGTAAGCACAAGTCGTTCGTATTGAAACTGATAATACAACTTAACAGTTGAACGTTCAGGATTTGTAGCAGTTAATTCACTGCAATACTCAAATACAGAAAAAATGGGCAATGGTGTATTCCCTGTACTAAAATTAAAAAAACTCACATTTTCGTAAGAGGAACCTTGTCCCCATGCGTCGCAATGTCCGGATGTTATCCAATCGGGTGCCCAATAAATCACACCCATTCCTCCACGTTGGTGCACCATTTGTACCAAATCATAAAAATAGGATTGTTGACCTATTGGAGTAATTGGATAGGATAAATTGCCATAGGTATTGAGGATGTTTGCATACGAATCTCCTGCAGCAGTGGTCCAAGGCACACCGGTTTCAAGAATAATTACCTCTTTATTATACGTTGTTTTTAACGAAGAAATAATGGCTCCAATTTGATTTAAACTTGTAACACTCGACCATTCGGGATAGAACGATAGTCCGTAAATATCAAAGTTGGATATCCCATTATTGGCAAATAAACCAGCCAACCAAATGGCCGTTGAATCTGTAAAATGAAGGGCCTTTTTAATTGTAGTTCCATGCGTTGCATTAAAATGATCAACCGCTAAAAGTGCCCGATTAAATTTATCAGCATCAACGGGCCAACTCCACCCATTTGTAGTAGCTGTCGCATCAACAAATCCCCACGTGGTTTCGTTGCCAATCGCAATGATGTTGGGTAACGCATTTTGGTTGTGTAAATGGGTAAGAACTTTGGTGGTGTAATTGTAAATAGAATCTAGCAATACGGCTTGACTTAATCCTTGCCAGACATTGGGCATTTTTTGTTTGGATGGATCGTTAAAATAGTCGCCATAATGAACCGAAAGTTGCAATTGCATACCAAAATTCTTGGCTTGAACAAAGGTTGAAGTTACATCTTCAAGTGTGTTCATTGAACTTGGGTTTCCGCAATAATCCATTTGATTTGCCGGTGTATGAAACAAGCGTGCTCGCACAATATTGGCCCCTTTTTCAGTAAATAAACTGTAGGGATTTTGCGCTACCCCTTGATCGTTTTTATAGACTCCGCCATTGGCCAACACCGAGTTAGCATAAGACATGTCTGCACCAATCAACTGGCATTGACTAGTGGCATTGATTGACAGAAAAAGGAGGAAAACGAACAGTAGTTTTTTCATGTGGTAAAATTTAGTTTCAAAAGTAAGAAAATGAACTTATGTTTCAAGTTTCAAGTTTCAGGTTTCAAGTTTCAGGTTTCAGGTTTCAAGTTTCAGGTTTCAAGTTTCAGGTTTCAGGTTTCAGGTTTCAGGTTTCAAGTTTCAAGTTTCAAGTTTCAGGTTTCAGGTTTCAAGTTTCAGGTTTCAGGTTTCAAGTTTCAAGTTTTAAAACATAATAATTAGTATTGTAATAATTAGTATCGTAATATTGCAATATTAAAATTTAAAAAATGGGAGTAACCAAAACTGCACATTATACCGAATCGCAAAACCAATTGGCTTTGTTGTTTAAGGCCTTGGCACATCCAGCACGACTGGCCATAATCGATTATTTGCTTGCTGTTGATCGCTGTATTTGTGGCGACATTGTAAATGAATTACCCTTGGCACAGCCCACTATTTCGCAGCACCTTAAAGAACTAAAACAGGTTGGTTTGATACAAGGAAGTATCGAAGGCAAATCAATTTGTTACTGTGTAAATCCCAAAATGTTCAATCTTATCGAAAAATATTTGAGTAGGGTAAATAAGCGTAGTAATAATGAATGTTGTTAATTATGAATTCAAAACTTAATCTCTACATCAGCAACTTGGCTAATTTGGATGTACCAGAAGATCGCAAACTTGTCTTACAACCACTTATTGCATATTTGCAAAAGGAATTCAATACCAATCATTCTATTCGCTTGAATTTTATTTGCACACACAATTCACGACGCAGTCATTTGGCTCAAATTTGGGCCCAAACTATGGCTTTTCATTTTGGGATTGAAAATGTAAGTTGTTACTCGTCGGGTACCGAAGCTACAGCCATTTACCCCAAAGTAATTGAAACATTGCAAGCCGTTGGTTTTGAAATTTTAAACCTGCAAGCAGCTACCAACTCCGTTTATGCAATTAAGTTTGACGCCAATGAAGCGCCAATTATTGGCTTTTCAAAAACAATCGATTCACCATTTAATCCACAATCTCAATTTGCCGCCATTATGACCTGCACACAAGCCGATTTGGGTTGTCCATTTGTAGCAGGAGCCTCTGTTCGCATTTCATTGCCATTTGAGGATCCCAAAGCATTTGATCATTCTCCCGATGTGCTTGTTCACTACGAAGCCCGCAGTCGTCAAATTGCCACCGAACTATTTTATGTATTTTCTCATCTCAAAAACAACTAAGTTATGCCAGCTAATACCCGTTTATCATTTTTAGACAACTACCTTACTCTATGGATATTCTTGGCCATGATACTGGGTATAGGAATAGGATATTTTATGCCCGATTCATCGGCTTGGATCAATTCATTTTCTTCGGGATCGACCAATGTTCCTTTGGCTGTTGGACTCATTATTATGATGTTTCCGCCACTTACCAAAGTTGATTTTACACTTGTTCCCGCCATGTTCAAACAAGGTAAACTACTTTGGATATCCTTATTTATCACGTGGATTGTAGGACCATTATTGATGTTTTTATTGGCTATCTGTTTTCTTTCTGACAAACCCGAGTACCTCACTGGTCTTATTATTATTGGATTGGCTCCTTGTATTGCCATGGTTATTGTATGGAATGAATTGGCTGGTGGAAATCGTGAATTAACAGCAGGTTTGGTGGGAATCAACAGCGTGTTGCAAGTATTGTTTTTTAGTGCGTATGCCTATTTTTATTTGGAAATCATGTTGCCACTTTTTGGACTTTCAGGCATACACATAGACATTAGCTTTTTAGAAATTGCTCAAACGGTAGGAGTATATTTAGGCATTCCTTTTGTTGCAGCAGTATTTAGTCGATTTGTACTCCGAAAAGTAAAAGGCGATCAATGGTTTTTTTACCGGTTTATTCCATTTGTTTCGCCGTTTACTTTAGTTGCATTACTGTTTACTATTATGTTGATGTTTAGTTTAAAAGGACACATGATAGTTGCTATTCCATTGGATGTGTTGCGCATTGCGATCCCTTTGGTGCTGTTTTTTGGTAGTATGTTTCTGTTGATGTTTTTTACGGCCAAAAAAGTAGGTGCCAGTTACGCCGATACAGCTGCCGTTTCATTTACAGCATCGGGCAACAATTTTGAGTTGGCAATAGCCGTTTCGATTGGTGTTTTTGGACTCAACAGTGGACAGGCCTTTGCCGGTGTTATAGGGCCCTTAGTTGAAGTTCCGGCATTGCTGTTGTTGGTGAAATTTGCCGCTTGGGCGAGGAAGAATTACTTTTTTAATTAAAAATTATTTATCAATTGCACCCAACACCCGTTTCATAAACGTGTTTAAAGCTTCTTTTTTGTCTGTGCCTGATTGAACCATTTTATGTACTTCAAGCGCGCCGTACATATTGGAGATCAATTCGCCAATCACATCGAGTTCTTCGTCTTTTAAAGAGGAGACTTCGGTGAGTGATTCAAGAACTTCTATGGTTTCTACAAGGTAATCTTGGTCATTGTCTTCAATGAATTGCGTGAGGTGTTTAATTACGGGAAGTTTCATGGTGGTTAGATTTACGATTAATGGATGCGAGACTATGTTTTTTCGACTTATAATGCCACGATTTCATTCACAAAGTCAGTAAGCACTTCGGTTTTGTTGGTTTGAGTCTGGTTAACCAATGCGCCGTCTTTAAACGAGGCAAAGGTGGGCAAATTGTCAACTTTAGCCAATTTTCTCGATTCTGGAAATTGTTCGGCATCAACAACCAAAAAAGGTATGCTTTCATTTTCTGAAGCCATTTTTTTGAATTTTGGTTTCATGATTCGGCAATTGCCACACCAGGAAGCTGAAAATTGAACAACAACTTTTGGGTTTTCAGCCACAATCACGGCTAAGGTATCTGAGTTTAATTCTTGGAACATAATTTAGTAGGTTTAAAAAAGCGATAGTAAGCAAAATGCTACTTACTATCGCTGTGTTTGTTATTAATGTGAAGCCAAGTATGAGGCAGTACTGTTTCGGTCGGCGCTCATGGCATCTTTTCCTTCCTCCCAGTTTGCTGGACATACTTCACCTTTGGTTTGCACGTGCGTGTAGGCATCAATTAAACGAAGGTATTCGTGCACATTTCTTCCCAATGGCATGTCGTTCACACTTTCGTGGAAAATTTTCCCGTCTTCGTCAATTAAGTAGGTCGCCCGGTACGTTACGTTTGAACCTTCAATAATTACGGTGTCCAATTCTTCATTGTAATCACTTGAAGAAATATCTAAAATACCTAAAACAGTTGATAAATTTCGAGTAGTATCAGCAAGTAGTGGATAAGTAACGCCTTCAATTCCGCCATTGTTTTTTGGTGTGTTTAACCATGCAAAATGCACCTCATTGGTATCACAAGATGCACCAATTACAAGTGTATTTCTTTTTTCAAATTCAGGTAAAGCCGCTTGAAAGGCATGTAATTCTGTTGGACATACAAAAGTGAAATCTTTTGGATACCAGAACAAAACTACTTTCTTTTTGTGTTGAACAGCTTGTTCAAATACGTTGATTTTTAGGTTGTCTCCCATTTCAGAGATGGCGTCAACCGTAATGTTTGGGAATTTTTTTCCAACTAAAGACATAAGGTAAAGTGTTTGAGTTAAAACTGGGGCAAATGTAGGGTTTGCCATTCGCTAATTAGAATAGAAATTAATTA
>VEQT01000013.1 GCA_018883065.1 Flavobacterium sp. | reverse complement strand
GTATAGTAGAAGGTGCGCTTACCTATCGAGCAGCCGCCATTGCCTTTAGCTTTTTTATGGCCTTGTTTCCCTTCGCGCTTTTTATTTTAAATTTAATTCCATTTATACCAATTCCGGGTTTTCAAGCCGACTTTTTGGAATTTGTATCCCAGAGTGTGCCGCCCAATACCTACGAAGCGATTGAAGCGATCATTAATGATATTCTAAACACCAGTCACTCGAGTTTGTTGTCCACCGGTTTTGTTTTGTCTATTTTTTTGATGGCCAATGGATTAAATGCCATTTTAGGAGGGTTTGAAACCTCTCGCTTTGTGAGTATCAAACGCGGATTTTTTAGGCAATATGTAATTGCATTGGGCATGTCCTTGGTGCTATCGTTTTTGCTTTTATTTACAGTAGCCATCATCGTTGTATTTGAAGTGTTTATTCAACAAACGGCCATTCAACGAGTGGTTAGCGATCAAATTCCGTTAATTGAAATCGGTCGTTTGAGTTTTGTAGTGCTCATGATTTTGATTACCACTTCTATATTATTTAAGTTTGGAATCAAGCACCAAAAAAACCGTGCATTTATTTCAATAGGCTCTGTTTTTACTACCATTTTAATTTTGCTATCATCATACATATTTGGGATTTGGGTAGTAAAGTTTTCTAAATACAATGAATTGTATGGCTCTATCGGAACGCTTTTGGTGATTATGTTTTACATTTGGATTAACTGCATGATTTTACTTTTGGGCTTCGACTTAAATGCTTCCATCAATAAATTAAAACAACAAAAAGAAAAAGAATTAAAATGAAAAAAAGAATTGTAATCCTATTGTTGCTGATCTGTCAGTCTAGTTTTTCTCAAACTATTTTAGGGAAATGGGTAACTATTGATGATGAAACCAGAAATAAAAAAGCCATTGTTGAAATTTTTGAAGACCATGGAAAGCTATACGGTAAAATCATTGACATACTAGATCCTGAAAAAAGAAAACAAAAATGCACCAAATGTGAAGGTGCCGATAAAGACAAACCTATTTTAGGCTTAACCATTATTAAAGGAATGACAAAAAAAGAAGATGGATATGAGGGAGGTGAGATTACCGATCCAAATAATGGAAAAACCTATCGATGTATGATTTCGTTCGGAGGTAAAGATAAATTGATTGTTCGAGGTTATTTGGGGATTTCTCTTTTTGGAAGATCACAAACTTGGATCAGACAAAAATAAATTACCTTAATGAATTATTATATTGAAGTAATCATTCCGCTTTCCTTACCCAAAACCTTTACCTACAGGATTTCGGAAGCCGAATTTCAATACATTCAAAAAGGAATGAGGGTTGCTGTGCCGTTTGGTAAAAACAAAATCTACACAGCGCTCGTCCTCGATTTACATCAAAATGCACCAACGCTTTATGAAGCCAAAGAGATCCATCAAATTATAGATGAGACGCCAATTGTTCGCCCTGAACAACTTGCACACTGGGATTGGATTGCGTCATACTATATGTGTTCGTTGGGTGAAGTTTACCGTTGTGCCATGCCCAGTGCGTTGTTGCTAGAAAGTGAGACCGTAATATCAAGTATGCCAAATACAGTGGTAAATCAATCCGATTTAACCGATGATGAATTTGTAGTGTATGAAGCTCTACAAAACCAAGCTGTTCTCAAAATTCAAGATGTAGTTTCTATTGTGCACAAGAAAAATGTGTGGCCGGTTTTACAGTCGCTCATCAACAAACAAGTGATTGGTATACACGAGGAAGTAGCATCAACTTACAAACCTAAGCTTACCCGGTATATCCGATTGTCGCCCACTTACCAAGAGCAAGCCAATCTGATCTCATTATTGGATTCAATACAACGTGCGGTAAAGCAAAAGGAATTGTTATTGCATTTTTTTCAATTGCAGGCTACATCGACACAGCCGGTATCAGTTAAACAATTGATTGCCAGTAGTGGTGCTTCATCGGCCAACATCAAATCGCTTATTGATAAAGGAATACTCGAAGAATTTCATCTTCAAACCGATCGTGTTTCTTTTTCATCCAATCAAAAAGATATTCAATTGCAGCTAAGTGCCGCCCAAGAATTGGCCCTGAAAGCCATACAAAACGAACTCACAAAACACACGGTGGTTTTGCTGCACGGAATAACCGGTAGCGGAAAAACGGAAGTGTACATTAAATTGATTGATTCCTATTTGATACTCGACAAACAAGTTGTTTTTTTGGTCCCAGAAATTGCCTTAACCACCCAATTAGTAAGCCGATTAACTACTTATTTTGGCAACAAAGTAGCTGTTTTTCATTCCAAATACTCCAACAATGAACGCGTAGAAGTATGGAATCAAGTGCTTCAAAATTCCCCCAAGGCTCAAATTGTTATAGGCGCTCGATCGGCACTTTTTTTGCCGTTTACCGCTTTGGGATTGGTTTTGATTGACGAAGAACATGAGCAGACATTTAAGCAACAAGATCCAGCTCCGCGCTATCATGCTCGAGATGCCGCTATTGTTTTGGCTACTTTACATCAAGCCAAGGTGGTATTGGGTTCGGCCACTCCAAGCATAGAAACCTACTATAATACCGAAAAGGGCAAATACGGAAAGGTGCTGTTGAGTGAACGCTATGGCACTGCAAGTTTGCCAGATATAGAATTAATCGATTTAAAAGACGCTTATTTTCGAAAAAAAATGAAGGGTCATTTTAGTTTGCAATTAATTGAGGCCATTACCACAGCAGTTGGGGCAGGGGAGCAGGTGATTTTGTTTCAAAATAGGCGTGGTTTTTCTCCAATTTTAAGTTGTGATACGTGTGGTCATGTGCCACACTGTATTCAATGTGATGTGAGTCTTACCTTCCACAAGCAAAAAAACCAATTGCGTTGTCATTATTGTGGCTATTCTATGGCAAATCCTTCCAGCTGTCATGCTTGTTCAAGTGCTCATCTTAGTACAAAAGGATTTGGTACCGAACAAATTCAGCAAGAATTGAACGTTTTATTTCCTGATTTGAAAATTGGTCGAATGGATCAAGACACCACTGGTGGCAAGTACGGCTTTGAAACCTTGTTGGATCAATTTAAAAACCGTGAATTAAACATTTTAGTTGGCACCCAGATGTTAGCCAAAGGACTTGATTTTGAACATGTGAGTTTGGTGGGTATTATGAATGCCGATGCGTTGTTGTATCATCCTGATTTTCGTGCATTTGAACGCAGCTATCAATTGCTAATACAGGTAGCCGGTCGTTCGGGTCGTTCTGAGCGAAAAGGGAAAGTCCTTATTCAAACCTATACGCCCAACCACCCGATCATTCAACAGGTTTGCTCAAATGATTATGTGGGCATGTATCTCGAACAAAGCAAAGAGCGTCAAGTTTTTCAATATCCGCCCTTTTATAAGCTGATAAAAATTACGCTTAAACACCGGGATTACGACACACTCAAGCAAGGTGCCATGTGGATGTATCAAATGGCAAAACAAAATCTTCAGTTGCCTGTTTTAGGTCCTGAAGAACCTGTAATAAGTAGAATAAGAAACGAATATTTGCGCGTAATACTGATTAAAATTCCAGAAAAAAGGAGTTTATTGGCTACAAAAAAAACTGTCCAAAAAATTGTGGACAGTTTTGAAAGGATTGGACAGTTTAAAGCAATAAAAGTTGCTTTAAATGTAGATCATTACTAGGCAATTGACAAGGCGCGAACCAAGTCTTCTTTTTTGTTTCGGCTAAGCGGAATTTTGGTTACCCCAATTTCAGCATACTTACTGTTAAAGCGCTCTACTTTTTCGATATTAATAATGTACGACTTGTGAACGCGAATAAATCGATCGTTGGGTAAATCTTTTTCAAATGATTTCATTGTAGACAAGACTAAATTGCTGTCTTCTTCGGTAACTACTTTTACATAATCACCAAATGCTTCAATCCATTTGATTTTAGAAGTAAAGATTTTTAACTTCTTTAAGTTGCTTTTGATAAAGATATGCTCATCATCTTCTTCGAGATTGTCGTTTTTAAGCATATGAAAATCAAGTGCTCTTTTTACAGAGGCATTAAATCGGTCTAACGCAATGGGTTTTTGTAGGTAATCGGTTGCGTCATAATCAAACGCTTTTAATGCATATTCGGCTTTAGAAGTGATAAAAACAATTTGGGGTTTTTGTTTCAATCCATCTAAAAAATCGAATCCGTTAATGACGGGCATTTCGACGTCTAAGAAAATTAAGTCCACTGAATGGACTGTCATGCAATTTCTAGCTTCAATTGCACTTGAAAAATCACCAATGAGATGTAGGTTGGGGTGATTGTTCACTAACTTTGCGATGATCATCCGTTGGATGGAGCTGTCATCAACAACTACACAATTTAGTTTCATATTAATAATTATTATAGATTTGGTGGTGTAAAAGTAATAGTTAAAATTACACAAACTAATCTTTATCGGATTTTTTTGCTTTTAAACGATAAAATTTGTGTTTTACTTTGTTTTGTAAATATTTTTTTTACTTTTGCGCACATTTAACAATTTTAACTACATATTTTATGAATCATTATGAAACTGTTTTCATTTTAAATCCCGTTTTATCTGAAGTTCAGGTAAAGGAAACAGTGAGCAAATTCGAAGAATTTCTTACATCCAGAGGAGCAGAAATGATATCTAAAGAGGATTGGGGCTTGAAAAAGATGGCTTACGAAATCCAAAACAAAAAAAGTGGCTTTTATCACTTATTTGAATTCAAAATTTCAGGAGAGGTATTAATTGCCTTTGAAACTGAATTTAGACGTGACGAGCGCGTAATGCGTTTCCTTACAGTAAGTCTTGACAAACATGCCATTTCTTGGGCTGAAAGAAGAAGAACAAAATTAAAAGCATCTAAAGCGTAAGTATTATGGCTACAATAGAACAATCTGCAAAAGGAAAAAAAGACGGAGATATTAGATATCTTACTCCTTTAAATATAGAAACAAACAAAACTAAAAAGTACTGTCGTTTCAAAAAGTCAGGTATTAAGTACGTAGACTATAAAGATCCAGATTTCTTATTGAAGTTTGTAAACGAACAAGGTAAAATTTTACCACGTCGATTAACTGGAACTTCCTTGAAATTTCAAAGAAAAGTGTCAGTGGCTGTGAAAAGAGCAAGACATTTAGCGTTAATGCCATATGTGGCTGATTTACTAAAATAATAAAGAAGCAGAATTATGGAACTTATACTTAAAAAAGACGTACAAAATTTAGGTTTTAAAGATGATGTAGTAGCGGTTAAACCAGGATACGGCAGAAACTTTTTAATCCCACAAGGATTTGCACAAATGGCAACTCCTTCAGCTAAAAAAGTATTGGCTGAAAACTTGAAGCAAAAAGCGCACAAAGAAGCTAAAATCGTTAACGATGCAAAAACATTAGCTGAAGCGTTGAAAGCACTTGAAATTAAAATTACTGCTAAAGCAGGAGGTGAGAAATTATTCGGGTCAATCACCAACAGTGATATTGCTGAAGCCTTAGGAAAAGCAGGTCACGAAATTGATCGTAAATTTATCACCAGCGGAATCGTAAAACGTACCGGAAAATATTCGGCTACTGTTCGTTTACACCGTGAAGTAATTATAGAATTAGGATATGAAATCGTAGCTGAAAAAGCATAATTTCATCACCATAATTACAAAAATCCCGATGCAAGTCGGGATTTTTTTTTAACCAATACGTAGTTATAATTTAATCAGACATGAAATACGCACGATTAACCAAAGAACAATTTGAAGAACTGCATCCCGAATTTATTCGTTTTTTAGCGACTCAATCAATTGATAAAGCCGAATGGGATAGTATCAAATCAACAAAGCCCGAAGTAGCCGATCAGGAATTGGATGTATTCTCTGATTTAATTTGGGAGGGGGTGCTTAGTCGTGCAACTCATTTGGAGTATTTTTCCAAAAATCACGTTTTTTTATTTCATTGCAAAGAACAACAAATTGAAACGATTGTGCTTAAATCACTTGATGCATCAATCGATTTTTTAACCAACGAGGGTTTACATTGGTTAAGTGATCATTTATTTACTAAACAACTTTCTATGCAACAAGGGGTAAAAAAGTATGCCGAGCGCAATTCAGATTTGTTTGCTCTTATTCAACAGGGAGCAATCTTGAGTGATGGAAAATTATACGATCAAATTCATTCAATTATTATGTCCTAAATTTTTTGCGCTACATAAATTCCCTATTTTAGTACACAATTAATTCGTACTTAAATTGGTTTTGTTATGGATGCACTGCAAAGGATACTCAGCTTGCGAAAAGAGTTGGATAATTATAATCATCACTATTATGTGTTAGATCAGCCGCTTATTTCGGATTATGAGTTTGATGTGTTGCTTAAACAATTACAAGAATTAGAATTACAATACCCCGAATACAATGACGAAAATTCACCTACACAGCGCGTGGGTGGAGCAGTTACCAAAAATTTTAAGACCCTAGCGCATGAGCAGCGCATGTACTCGTTAGATAATTCCTATTCAAAAGATGATTTGTTGGATTGGGAAAATCGGTTACAAAAAATCCTAGGAAATACAGCAGTAAATTATACTTGTGAACTTAAATATGATGGAGCTTCCATTAGCATTACTTACGAAAATGGCAAACTCACGCAAGCCCTTACACGTGGGGATGGTTTTCAGGGCGATGAGGTTACACAAAATATTAAAACCATAAAGTCAATTCCACTTCAACTCAAAGGCAATTTTCCGCCCAAATTTGATATTCGTGGTGAGATTATTTTGCCTTTTGATGGTTTTGAAAAGATGAACCAAGATCTTATAGAAATTGGAGAAACACCCTATTCAAACCCAAGAAATACAGCTTCTGGCAGTCTAAAATTACAAGACAGTGCCGAGGTAGCCAAGCGACCACTGGAATGTTTGTTGTATACCATTGTGGGCAAGAATTTACCCTTTACTACTCAATTTGATGCCTTAGCTACTGCCCGAGAATGGGGTTTTAAAGTGCCAAATACGGCGGCTTTGGCAGCAACTATGCAGGAAGTTTTTGCCTTTATCGAGTATTGGGATACACATCGTCATGAATTGCCCTACGAAACTGATGGTGTTGTAATTAAAGTGAATCAAATTCAATACCAAGAGGAATTGGGCTATACGGCCAAAGCGCCTCGCTGGGCCATAGCGTATAAATTTAAATCTGAACAAGTTTCTACTCGTTTGGAGTCAATATCCTATCAAGTAGGAAGGACAGGATCAATTACTCCGGTAGCCAATTTAGAGCCAGTACAGCTCGCAGGCACTATAGTGAAGCGTGCTTCATTACACAATGCCGACCAAATTGCCAAACTTGATATTCGAGTAGGAGACATGGTTTTTGTGGAAAAAGGAGGAGAAATTATTCCCAAAATTATCCAAGTCGATTTCTCCAAACGCCTTACCTATGTTCCACCTACAAAATACATTACCCATTGTCCGGAATGCCAAACAGCCTTAATACGTGCCGATGGTGAAGCCAATCACTATTGTCCAAATTATACAGGTTGTCCGCCTCAGATTATTGGAAGAATTCAGCATTTCATCAGCCGGAAAGCCATGGATATTGAGGGTTTGGGAGGCGAAACGGTTGCCTTATTGTATGAAAATGGTCTTGTGAAAAATTATGCAGATTTATATGAAATTTCGGTAGAACAGTTGTTGCCTTTGGATCGCATGGCGCAAAAATCGGCTGAGAATTTGGTGCAAGGCGTATTGGCTTCAAAAGCCATACCCTTTGATCGGGTATTGTATGCCTTAGGAATTCGCTATGTTGGGGAAACGGTTGCCAAAAAGTTAGCCAAACACTATAAATCCATTGAGGCATTAAGTAAAGCAAATGTTATGGAATTGGTGTTGGTAGATGAAATTGGTGAACGAATTGCAAATAGTGTGGTCGAGTTCTTTGAAAATCAAGAAAATAAACTTATTATTGAACGCTTGAATGCAACTGGAGTGCAGTTTGAATTAATTGAAGTGTACAATCCCAATGCAACCGAGGTTTTAAAAGACAAGACACTCGTTGTATCCGGAGTTTTTGAGCAATTTTCACGCGATGAATTGAAGCAATTGATTGAGGAAAATGCAGGAAAAGTGGGTAGTTCCATTACATCTAAAACAGATTGGGTGATAGCAGGTGCCAATATGGGGCCTGCTAAGTTAGAAAAAGCCAAGCAGTTGCAAATTCCAATTTTAAGTGAACAAGAATTTATAGCTTATTTGAAACGTTAATCCTATTCGCAAAATGAGATCAAAATCGACCAGTTCCTTTTTTAGAAAAACCCAATTTGTAAATTCGGTTGCCATTGGGTATTTGTTTTTATCAATTGTAGCCGTTGTACTTGAGTTTTTCAACGATAAAGATTTGCTCTATTTGGTAAAACCCTTGGTGATACCTAGTTTGCTATTCATGTATTGGTGTTCTACCCGTAGGCCCAATACCGTCTATCTTATCGCTTTGTTTATCGTGTGGATGGCCAATTTATTTGCCCATGTAGACCTGCTACTGGCCATGATTTTTGGCACGCTTTCGTTGCTTGTTTACAATGTGTTATTTATTTATTTAATTAATACTTCACTCAAAACAATCGCTTTTTTTGTGCTTGCTGTAAGCGCCATTCCTTTTGCATTGTTTTATATTTTGTTATCTATAATAACCTATTCTTCCATTCAGGAAGATTATATGTTTTATATAGCCCAGAGTATTATATTGATTATCTTGGGTGCCTATGGATTAGCTAATTTCTTTACCAAAAGCAGAAAATCAAGTGTTTATTTGGTTGTTTCAATTGTGTGCTTTATGGTAGATCACGTACTGAGTTTTATTTTAAATGGCAATTTTGAAGCGGTTGGATTGATGTTTTTTTATGCTGGCCATTACCTGTTTTGTCGATTTTTGGTCTTGGACGAAAAGCGACGCAGACACCACGATTCCTTTACGTTACAAGCCAAAGTAAAAAACTAACTAAACTACAATACTTTTGCTGCGGTGATTTGTTTTGGTATTCTTATCAAAAGAAAAATCAATTTGCCCCAATAGTACCCCATAACAGCCTGCTTGATTAATTATTACCTCCTCGTGTGCTATATTTTTTAGTACGGTGGGTTTTTCCAAAAAAGTATGTGTATGACCACCTAAAATCAAATCAATGTTTTTGGTTTGTGTTGCCAATTTTACATCACTAATTTTATCTTCTTTGTACGAATAACCCAAATGCGATAAGCAAATAACCAAGTCACATTTCTCGTTATTTTTTAATTGTGATGCAGTATCATTGGCTATTTCAATCGGATCTAAATACACTGTTTCTTTGTAATTGCGTTTGTCTACCAATCCATCAAAATCAATTCCTAATCCAAATACACCAATCTTTATTCCGTCTTTGATTACAACTTTATAGGGTGAAATTAAGCCGTCAAGTAGGGTGTTTTTGAAAATATAATTGGCCGAAACAAACGGGAAGTTCGCCAAATGAAGTTGCTCGTGAAAACCTTCAATTCCATTGTCAAAATCATGATTGCCAAGGGTTGCAAAGTCATAGCCCATTTTGCTCATCAAGGTAAATTCAAGTGCGCCCTTGTAGTAGTTGAAATAGGGCGTTCCTTGAAAAATGTCACCCGAATCCACTAAAAGTACATTTGGATTGGTTTTTCGAATTTGCCCTATAAGTGCTGCTCTTCTCGCTACTCCTCCCATGTTTGGATACTTTGGGTGATTGGCTGCAAATGGTTCAATGTAGCTGTGCACATCATTGGTGTGCAGTATAGTCAGTTTTTTTAAGTGGCTTTCTGTAAAAGCAGATGTTCCTAATCCAATGCCTACTAATGCAGCACTTGCAGCCGTTTTTTCAATAAATTCTCTTCTTTTCATATGCTATTGTTGGCTTACTTCTGAATAAAAACCCGTGTGTCATTGGGTGCAATAATTGTATCAACTTGTGTGAAATGATCGATCAATACTGCACGTAACTTATATTCTAAATCATAGCGCTGTATTCCTTTTTTAAAAAACAACATATTGTCTCCTCCGTTTGCTAAATAGTCGCTAGTAGCTACATAATAAGTGGCGTTTGAGTCGAAATCTTTTCCGTTAATTTTAATGTTAATTGGCTTTACTGCATCTGAAATACCAAAAACAATACCCGAAAGGGGATGGGGTTTGTGTTCGGCTATGAAGTAATTTATTAATTCAAGTATTTGCTCCCCTTTTAGGACTACAACCATTAAATTGTTTTCAAACGGCATGATTTCATAGGCATTTCTTGCGGTAACGTCTCCTTTTGGAAGTACGGATCGAATCCCACCACTGTTTAAGATGCACACATCCAGTTTTTGCTGATGCATTTCTTGCAAAAGGGTAGCGGCTTTGGCAAAACTTACATCGGCAAATAAATTACCCAATGCTGATTGCCATTCGCCTGATTTATCGATGGTGGTTGGGGCAAATGCCAATACTTTGTTTAAGTCATTGTCAATTGCTTTTTTATATGGCGTAATTATGGCTTGAACCAATGAATCTTCTTTTAATTCGGCGGTTACTTTAATTTCTTTCCCTTCAATTTTACTAATCCAAAGTTTGTTGGATTGGCAGGAAAACAAAGCAATACTAGTTAAGAATAATACAAAATACCATTGTGTACCGTTATACTTTTTTAGTTTTGCCATCTGTGTTGCTGCTTATTTATGTAAATTTGTTTCCCAAGTAAAAGTACTATGTTTTTAAACTATATAAAGGATTTTTTTACCCTTAAATTGATTAACAAAAATTTAAGCAATGTAAAGTTATCTGCTATTGACAATCGGATTCACACCGTTGGTATTTTGTTTGATGAAAGTTATTTTACTGAAAAAGAGGCGTTGGTGCAGGAGCTACTTGAGCAGGGAATTCAGCCAACGGCTATTCAAGTATTGGTTTTTAAAAATACCATCAAAAAAAACGAAACCTTTAGTTATCCAACCTTTAGTCATAAAGATTTAAGCTGGAAAGCGACCTTTGAGAATACTGAAGTAAAAGCGTTTATCGCGCAACGTTTTGATATGTTAATCAATTATTACGATATGCCCAAGTCACCACTGTTGGTGGTGAGTAATCAATCAAAAGCCTTATTTAAAGTTGGATTTGCTTCGATTGATAAAAAATTAAATCACTTTATTATCAATACCACGGCCGAAAATCACACGGTTTTTATGTCCGAATTAGTCAAATATTTAAAAATATTAAACAAACTATAACAAATGCAAGCATTAGTAGGAACCGGAGTTGCTTTGGTAACGCCATTTAAAAAAGATTTTTCAGTTGATGTTGAGGCGCTTTCACGCTTAGTGCGTTTTCAGATAGAAAATGGAATAGATTACTTGGTTGTTTTGGGAACCACAGCTGAAAGTGCTACGCTTTCACCTGACGAAAAGAATCTAGTAATTCAAACCATAATCGAGGCCAATAATGGCCGATTGCCTTTGGTTTTGGGTGTTGGTGGAAACGATACAGCCAAGGTGATTCACGAGTTACAGACCCGCGATTTATCTCAATTTGTAGCTGTATTGTCCGTATCGCCTTATTACAATAAACCTACACAAGAAGGAATATACCAGCATTTCAAAGCAATTGCTTTAGCGTCACCAAAACCCATTATTTTATATAACGTGCCCGGACGTACAGCCAGCAACATGCTGCCTTCTACTGTTGTGCGTTTGGCCAACGAATTCAAAAACATTGTGGCTATCAAGGAGGCGGCAGGCGATCTGGTTCAAGCGATGAAATTGTTGCAGCACAAACCACAAGGATTCCACGTAATTTCTGGCGATGACATGATTACCTTACCCATGATTTTAGCCGGTGGAAGTGGAGTGATTTCTGTAATTGCTGAAGGTTTTCCAAAACAGTTTTCTACATTAGTTCGATTGGGATTAGAGAAAAAAGTTGACGAAGCCTATGGCATTCATTACCAATTGGCTGACGCAATTGACATGATTTTTGAACAAGGCAATCCAGCGGGCATTAAAGAAGTGTTTAATTTGTTGGGACTTGCTGAAAATACAGTTCGTTTGCCATTGGTTTGTGTTGATGAATCTTTGCGCAAAAGATTGCACAACTTTATTCAAAATTTGGCCTGTTAAATTGCCTAATTAGGGATAAAAAAAATATTTTGTAAACCACAATTAATAACTAAATTTGCCTTTCGTTTTCGAGCGATACAATGCCTTGTAAATCAATAATACCCGATTCAAATAAATGAAAAAAATCCTCGTTATAAGCTTCATTGCGGTTGCACTTTTTTCGTGTAGTCCCTATCAAAAAGCATTGAAGTCAGAAGATGTGGCTGTGAAATTTGACCAAGCTACGCTTCAGTACGAAAAAGGCAAATACAACAAAGCCATTCGTTTGTTTGAACAACTTGCACCCAGTTATCGAGGTAAACCACAAGCCGAACAAATGTTTTATCAGTTTTCACAAGCGTATTATAAAACGGAGCAGTATTACTTGGCCGGATACCAATTTGAAAATTTTGCTTCCAGCTATCCCAAAAGTGACAAATTAGAAGAAGCTTCCTTTTTGGGTGCTAAATGTTACTCTAAATTATCACCTGTGTACAGTTTAGATCAAACCGATACATTCAAAGCCATTACCAAATTACAAGCCTTTATCGATCAATTTCCTGATTCTCAAAACATGGCCGAGGCCAATGCAGTACTTAAAATTTTGACTGATAAGGTCGAGAAAAAAGTATTTGAAAATGCCAAGCAGTATAATACCATTTCAGATTACAAGTCAGCTCTCATTGCGTTGGATTTATTTATTGATGAGTTTCCAGGAACCAAGTACAAAGAAGAGGCCTTGTATTACAAATTAGATTCTTCCTACAACTTGGCCATCAATAGTGTGACCACCAAAATGCAAGAGCGTTTGCTCAACGCAAAAACAGCTTATGCAGTTTTAATGAAATTTAACGAACAAACTAAATACAAAGCCCAAGCTGACGAAATGTTAGCCAAAATTGATTCTCAATTACAACAATACACTAAATAATTAATGACATGGATTTAAAGAAAACCAATGCCCCGTTGACTACAATAACCTACAACAAAAACGTTATAGAAGAACCAACTGGAAATGTGTACGAAGCAATTACGATTATGGCCAAGCGTGCCAATCAAATTAATTCAGAGATTAAAAAAGAATTGACTGAGAAATTGGAAGAGTTTGCAACCTACAATGATAGTTTAGAAGAAGTTTTCGAAAACAAAGAACAAATAGAGGTCTCAAAGTTTTACGAAAAACTGCCTAAACCACATGCCTTAGCGGTTCAAGAGTGGATGGATGGTAAAATTTACCACCGAGAAGGAACTAAATAACAACCACACGCATGTCGGTTTTACGTGGAAAAAAAATAGTACTAGGAATTTCTGGTGGCATTGCTGCGTATAAAACGGCTTCATTAGTTCGTCTTTTTATAAAAGCAGGTGCCGAGGTCCAAGTGATCATGACACCTGCTTCTTTAGATTTTGTCACGCCGCTTACATTGGCTACACTTTCTAAAAATCCCGTTTACTCTAATTATTACAACACGCCAAATCCAGATCTGCAAGAAGATCATCCCACTTGGAATAATCATGTAGAATTAGCGCTTTGGGCTGATTATATGCTTATTGCTCCTGCAACAGCCAATACCTTGGCAAAAATGGCTCAGGGCACTTGTGATAATTTATTGATGGCGGTGTATTTGTCGGCCAAATGTCCGGTGTACTTTGCACCTGCCATGGATTTAGACATGTACAAACATCCCACTACACTTGCCAATTTTGCTGCATTAACTTCCTTTGGTCATATCCTTATTCCAGCCGAATCAGGCGAATTGGCTAGCGGATTATCAGGAGAAGGGCGTATGGCTGAGCCTGAAAATATCGTTGACTTTATGGAATCGGATATTGCCAATCACCTGCCTTTACATGGAAAAACCATTTTGGTTACCGCAGGTCCAACCTATGAAGCCATTGATCCCGTTCGTTTTATTGGCAATCATTCAACCGGTAAAATGGGGTTTGATATAGCCCAAGCCGCCATTCAAAAAGGAGCAAAAGTGGTATTAATTTCAGGACCCACTCATTTGAAATTGGATCATTCGTCTTGTACACTTGTTCGTGTGGTTTCTGCCGCTGAAATGTATGCCGCTTGTCACACTTATTTTTCAAGTGTAGATTTAGCAATTTGTGCCGCTGCTGTAGCCGATTATCGTCCACAATACGCATCCAATCACAAGATTAAAAAAACGGCCGTTGAGTTAACGCTTTCACTAGAGCAGACGCAAGATATTTTAGCTTCATTGGGAGCCAATAAAACCCATCAAGTTTTGGTAGGATTTGCTTTAGAAACTGAAAATGAAATTCCAAATGCCATTGCAAAAATTCAGAAAAAAAACCTAGATTTGATCGTTTTGAATTCACTGCAAGACGAAGGCGCTGGTTTTGGAAAAGACACCAATAAAGTAACTATTATTGATCCGCTGGGTAATTGTATGCCTTTGCCTTTGCAGTCGAAAGAAGCAGTTGCCACCCACTTAATTAATTTGTTAATTGAAAAGTATTATGCGTAAATACCTCTTGTTGTTTGTGTTGATTGTTGTTCAACTTGCAGCTGCCCAGGAATTAAATTGCCGCGTTAAGATCAATACCGAAACCATAATGGGTGCTAATCGTCAGGTATATAACACCTTAGAAAAAGCGCTTAATGATTTTGTCAACAAAACCGAGTGGACTGGCAATCAATATAAGCCCAACGAGCGAATCAATTGCTCGATGAATATCAACATTACTGAGGTTGAATCGACCAGTTTTAAAGCTACAATTCAAGTTGAGTCTTCACGTCCCATTTATAATTCATCTTATTCTTCTCCAGTATTTAATTACAACGACAAAGAATTTAATTTTGATTACATTGAATTTCAAAACCTTATATTCAATCCAAATTCCTTTGACTCTAATTTGGTTTCTGTTGTATCATTTTATTGTTATATTATCATTGGTTTAGATGCCGATACATTTTCACAGAATGGTGGAGGAATTTATTTAGAAAATGCGCGCGAAATTCTTACTGTGGCCCAAGGAAGTGCCTACAAAGGATGGAACCAAGGCGAGAGTAATCAGAATCGTTATTTTTTGATTACCGATTTACTTTCACCCACTTTTTCATTATACCGAGAAGCTCTTTTTACCTATCATTATGAAGGAATGGACAATATGCACCAGGATATAAAAGCCTCTAAAAATACCATTGCTGAGGCGGTTAACAGTGTAGCACAAATTGCTAAATTTAGACCCAATGCATTTTTAATGCGTGTTTTTTTTGATGCCAAGGTAGATGAAATTGTCTCTATATTTTCTGGTGGTCCCAAAATGAATGTAGCCGATTTAATCAATACCTTAAATCAGGTTTCCCCAATTAATGCAGCCAAGTGGGCCACGATTAAGTTTTAGCTATAACCAATATACGTTCGTTTGATTACCTCATTATCCATCAATAATTATGCATTGATTGAAAAATTAGCTATTGATTTTTCAAGTGGTTTTACTACGATTACTGGTGAAACAGGTGCGGGTAAATCAATCTTATTGGGTGCTTTGGGCTTGGTTTTAGGCAAACGAGCCGATTTAACCTCATTGAAAAACAAAGACGAAAAGTGTGTAATTGAAGCCCATTTTTTGATTGGCAACTACAATCTTCACCATTTTTTTGATGAAGCCAACCTCGATTATGAGGAGCATACCATCATTAGACGCGAAATTTTACCATCAGGAAAATCACGTGCCTTTGTCAATGATACACCAGTAAACCTCCAAGAATTGCAAGAGTTGAGCGTATTGCTTCTCGATATTCATTCGCAACACGAAACCCAGGAATTGTCTGATGAAAAAACGCAATTTCAAATTGTCGATGCTGTGGCACAAAACCAGTATTTGCTTGTCGAGTATCAAAAAGTACTAAAAACCTATAAAGCTACTTTGGCTGAATTAAATGCCTTAGAAGCTCAAAAAATAAATTGGCAGAAAGAACAAGATTACCATTCTTTTTTGTTGGATGAATTAAAAGCCATTCCACTAGATCAGTTGGATTTGGAGGAATTAGAAATGCAAGCACAGGCCTTAGAAAATGTGTCGCTTATTAAAGAAAATCTTAGCAAATCTCATGCTATAGCCGATCAAGATGCTGTGGGAATTTTGGCACAACTGGCCGAAATGAAATCAAGTTTGCAACGCATTTCTACTTTCTCGGTACCATATCAGCAATTAGTTGAACGGGTGAACGCCTCATATATTGAACTGAAAGATATTGTGGCTGAGCTAGTTTCTGCAGTTGATTTGGTTCAGGAAGATCCAGCTGCTTTGAATCGAGTGCAAGAGCAATTGCAACAGTTGTTTTCTTTACTGAAGAAACACCAGGTGCAAACGGTACACGAATTGATTAATATTCGCAATCAGTTGAACGAAAAAGTAAGTTCGGCAGCACAGGTAGACGATACACTAATCAAATTGGCTCAGGAAAAAACAAATTTAGCCCAAGAGCTAGATCAATTGGCGGCAACAATTCACCACAATAGAGTAAAAGCAATCCCACAATTGGTGGTGCAATGGACTTCGCTATTGGCCGATTTGGGCATGCCGGCTGTACGCTTTGAAATTACTTTAGTGCCTACCGATTCCTATTTAGCAAATGGCAAGGAAAATTTACAGTTTTTGTTTTCGGCTAATGCTGGGAGCGCTTTGGGTTTACTCAAGAAAGTGGCTTCGGGTGGAGAAATGTCGCGTATTATGTTAGCAACCAAATCCATATTGGCCAATTATACCCAATTGCCTACACTTATTTTTGACGAAATAGACACTGGTGTTTCGGGTGAAATTGCCACCAAAATAGCATCGATTATGCACGCCATGAGTTCAAGCCGTCAAGTGTTCGCCATAACACATTTGCCACAAATTGCTGCCAAAGGCCAAGAGCATTACAAAGTTTATAAGGAAACCATTGCAGGAAATACTCACTCCCAATTGAAACTACTTTCGACTAGCGAACGCATAATGGAAATTGCCGAAATGCTATCTGGAAAAGACCCTGTTGAGTCAGCTATAAATCATGCAAAAGCTTTGCTCAACTGAATTAACAAAGTATATTTGTGACCTTAAAATTGAATACAAACTAGCTTTTTCAACACCTTACGATATGATAATAGAACCAAGAATGCGCGGATTTATTTGTTTAACAGCTCATCCTGATGGGGCCGCACAAAATGTAAAAAATCAAATTGCTTATGTTAAATCAAAAGGAGCTATTGCCGGTGCAAAAAAAGTATTGGTGATTGGCGCTTCAACAGGATTTGGTTTGGCGTCACGTATCAGCAGTGCATTTGGATCGGATGCTGCAACTATCGGTGTTTTCTTTGAAAAACCACCTGTAGATGGAAAAACGGCTTCTCCTGGCTGGTACAACTCAGCTGCCTTTGAACACGAAGCCCATCAAGCTGGTTTATACGCAAAGAGCATAAATGGTGATGCCTTTTCAGACGAAGTAAAAGCACAAGCAATTCAACTCATCAAACATGATTTAGGTCAAGTTGATTTGGTAATTTATAGTCTGGCTTCTCCGGTACGTTTGCATCCCAAAACTGGTGTATTACATCGCTCAGTGTTGAAACCCATTGGTCAGGTGTATGCCAATAAAACAGTAGATTTTCACTCAGGCAACGTAACACAGGTTTCAATCGAGCCTTGTGCTGGTGACGACATCGAAAACACTGTTACTGTAATGGGCGGTGAAGATTGGGCGATGTGGATCGAGGCTTTGAAGGCCGAAAATTTGTTGGCACCAGGCGTTCAAACGATTGCCTATTCGTATATTGGGCCGGCCTTAACTGAACCGGTTTATCGAAAAGGCACAATTGGTAGAGCCAAAGACCATTTAGAAGCAACGGCATTTACAATTACAAAAGAGTTAGAGTCCATACAGGGTAAAGCCTTTGTTTCGGTAAATAAAGCCTTAGTAACCCAAGCCAGTTCGGCCATTCCAGTTATTCCATTGTATATTTCGTTGTTGTATAAAATCATGAAAGCTGAAGGAATTCATGAAGGATGTATCGAACAAATTCAGCGCTTATACCAAGAGCGTTTATTTACAGGAAAACCCGTTCCGGTTGACGAGCAGGGAAGAATACGCATCGACGATTGGGAAATGCGTCCCGATGTACAAGCCAAAGTTGCCGAATTATGGGAACAGGCCACTACAGAAAATTTAGCAGAAATTGGTGATTTAGCTGGATACCGTCAAGATTTTTACAACTTGTTTGGGTTTAATTTTCCAGATGTTGATTACACCGCCGATGCAAATGAAAATGTAAGTATACCTTCTATTTCATAAAGGATTTATTACTATTAGTTCAAATTAAGCCACCGTTTGTGTGGCTTTTTTTGGCTAATCTATATTGCTTTCTATATTTTTGGTTATTTTTAGGCAGCTTTTTAGCATTAACTTTTTACGTATGAAAAAAATATTATTCGTTCTTGTGTTGATTTCGGCTCAAGGATTTGCACAAGCGGTTTCTGGATATTTATTTTCGCAAACTACAGAAATTTATACTCCCGTAGCGGGAACCAATTCAACTGCAACAGGTGATGATGGAATTCAAAACAACATTCCCTTTGGGTTCCCATTTAATTTTGGTGGCGAAATTTACACGTCATTCAGTTTAAGTACCAACGGTTGGATTCGATTGGGTGGTGTGGTCAATGGACAATCTTGGGTAAATAATCTCTCGCCAGCCAATCCACAAAATCCGCTTATTGCTGCTTTCTGGGACGATCACAACCGCACCACAGGTAGTATTCAATTTGCCGCTTCAGGAGTTGCTCCAAACCGAATGATGGAAATAGGTTGGGATAATATCAACATTGGAAATGGGGGCGCTGTAAGTCCAAATGCTTATGCCTCATTTAAAATGGTGTTGCATGAAACTTCTGGAATAATTGAATTTATTTACAGCAACACCTTAAATAGTGCAGGAGCACTGACTGCATCTATTGGTTTGGTGGATGTTACTTCGTTTCTAAGCGTTAGTCCTATTTCAAATCCTGCGACGGTATCAACAACTATTGCTAATAATACCATAACAAGTACTCAATTTTTACTGGGGCAAAAAATGATATTCACTCCGCAGCCCTATTGCAGTGGATTGCCCACACCAGGAAATACTTTATCATCGTCCCAAAATTTATGTGATGGATTTCCATTTGATTTAAGTGTTGAAAATCCGACTACTGATTTTGGTATAGCATACCAATGGGAATCATCAACCGATGGCCTAATCTACAACCCAATTGCCAATGGGTTTTCAGCTCAACTAAGTACCACTCAATTTGGAACCCATTGGTACCAATGTGTGGTTTCTTGTGGAGCAAGTACTCAAATTAGTACGCCAATATTGGTAACAGCTACTCCGCCTTCAATTTGTTATTGTGTACCCACATACACCAACGGGAAAACCGATGGCGATTTAATTTCAAACCTTACCATTACAGGAACGACTTTATCAAATAATACTGGAACATTAGCTGTAAATCCTGCGTATACGCATTTCACAGGATTGCCAAATTATACCGCTGTTTTGGTTCCTGGAGTTCAATATGAAATCAATGTAACAGTTGGTTCGTATCAACAACAAAATGTTGTGGTTTGGATTGATTATAATGACGATTATGTTTTTAGTCTCAACGAACGCGTGGGGTATAGCTTAGCTGAAATTGGTTCAAATGGTACCGGTACGTTTACCTTGATGTTGGATTGCACTGCGCCAGCTGGTTTACATCGAATGCGTGTGCGCGATGTATGGAATACCCCAGCAGATTCTATAGATCCCTGTGCCAATTATGGATATGGAGAAACAGAAGATTATGATATAACTATCGAAGCTTTTACGGGTTGTATCGCACCGTATGGCACTTCGATAACCAATATCAATACCAATTCTGCTTTGGTGAGTTGGGAAACGGGTTGTGGTCACCAATCTTGGGATATTTACATTGGATTAGCTGGAGCAGGAGTACCAACGATTCCTACTTATACAGCTGTTGTAAGTCCATTTGTAGTGACGGGATTAGCTCCCTTTACTGCGTATGAAATTTACGTCCGTGCTAATTGTGGAACCAATGGGCAAAGTGATTGGTCGACAGTCAATTTGTTTACGACTTTGCCTTTGGCGGTAGCCAATGATGAATGTGCAAATGCCACTCCTTTAATTCCTGGAGGAACTTTTCAGGAAAATGCAATTGTGGCTACCAACGTGGGAGCTACCAAATCGATAGGTGCGCCAGCTCCAACTTGTGCTATATTTGGATTTGGTGGTGACGTATGGTTTAGTACAGTAGTGCCTGCTGATGGTGCAATTACAATAGAAACACAAGCAGATCCAGGGTCGCCACTTGTAGATACAGGACTTACGGTCTTTTCGGGTACTTGCCCTACGCTCACTACTTTGGGATGTAGCGATGACATTGGTACGAGTTCATTTTCTAGATTATCACTCACAGGACTCACGCCGGGTTCAACTATTTATGCGCGGGTGTGGGAGTATGCCAACGACACCTTTGGTACTTTTCAGGTCTCGGCTTGGAATACAGCTTTGTCATCCAACACATTTGAGGTTAATAGGTTGCATTATTTCCCAAATCCAGCAAGCGACATGCTTACTCTTTCCTATGCTTATCCGATTCAAAAAGTAACCGTATTTTCGGTTTTGGGTGAATCGATTTTCTCTGCTCAGTTTAATTCCAATCAAGTTCAATTGCCCGTATCCAATTTGACTTCAGGAACCTATTGGATTAAAATAGAATCCAATGACCAAAATCATACCGTTCCTTTTCTTAAAAAATAAGGATACAATTACGAACTAAACCACTTTCGAGTGGTTTTTTTATTTTCAATATCGACTATATTTGCGCAAAGCTACACTATGTTTTTTTCGATCATCATTCCGGTATATAATCGACCTGACGAGGTAAACGAACTCCTTAAAAGTCTCACCGAAACAACGTATGTATATCCGTTTGAAGTGGTTATTATTGAAGACGGTTCAGTTAATTCGTGTGAATCAGTCGTGGCGCAGTATCAGTCCAAACTTACAATCTCTTATTTTTTTAAGGAAAATTCAGGTCCGGGTGACTCCCGAAACTTTGGTATGCAGCGTGCGAAAGGAGAATATTTTTTACTTTTTGATTCCGATTGTATTATACCGGCAGGCTACTTAAATGAAGTCATGCTCGAATTAGAAACCAACTTCGTGGATTGTTTTGGCGGTCCCGATCAGGCACTTCAATCGTTTACGCCCATTCAGAAAGCCATTAATTTTGCCATGACCTCGGTTCTTACAACAGGTGGTATACGCGGTGGCTCAGAAGCAATTGCCAAGTTTCAACCCCGTAGCTTTAATATGGGTATTTCTCAAAAAGCATTTATTTCATCTGGAGGTTTTGGCAACATTCATCCAGGTGAAGATCCAGATCTAGCCATACGCTTATGGAGGTTGGGTTTTGAAACACGTTTGTTTTCGAAAGCCTTTGTATACCACAAACGACGCATTGATTGGGAAAAATTTGAACTGCAGGTATCCAAGTTTGGAAAGGCTCGTCCCATTCTTAATGCCTGGCATCCGGCCTATGCCAAGCCCACATTTTTCTTTCCATCTCTATTTATACTTGGGTTTTATTTTTCCTGGCTTTTGTTGTTGTTTGCCCAAGATGCTTTGTTGAAGTGCTATTTTGGGTATTTTATACTGGTATTTTTAGTAGCAACTATTCAAAACAAAAGCCTCTATATTGGATACCTAGCATGTATTGCGGTATGGAAACAATTTAAGGGTTATGGCCATGGTTTTTTAGAATCTTTTGTAAAAATTCAGTTGCTTAAACAACAACCGGATCGTGCATTTCCTGATTTATTCTTTAAAAAATGACCAAAATAATTGGACTTACCGGAGGAATTGGCAGTGGAAAAACCACCGTAGCAAACGAATTTTTAACTTTGGGAATTCCGGTCTATTTTGCCGATATCGAATCCAAAAAACTAATGCAACAACCGCATGTTATTGAGCAAATTATTGCGGCATTTGGTGCTGAAATTATAGATCAACATACCATAAACACCGTTAAGTTGGCCGCTATTGTTTTTGCCGATTCTGCTAAACTTAAGCAACTCAATGCGATCATTCATCCAGAGGTACACGTTCATTTTAATCAATGGCTTACTAAGCATAGTCAATATCCATTAGTTGTAAAAGAAGCCGCCATACTTTTTGAAAGCGGCAGTGCTGCAAACTGTGATTATATAATTAGTGTACAAGCTCCTGAAGACGAGCGAATTCAACGTGTTATGTTGCGTGATCAGGTAGGCAAAGCACAAGTAGTAGCGCGCATAAAGCACCAATGGACAGACGAGATGCGGGCTGCAAAAAGTGATTTTACAATCACCAATCTATCACAAGAATCCTTAAAAAATCAGGTGCAATCAATCCTCAACACCATTCAACTTACTAGTCTAGAATGATATGTTAATATTTGGTTAATCACCAAGTCTCCAAATGTTAAAACGGTAACTTTGTTTGCATGAATAAATTGTTTTTCCGCTTACTTGTAGTGTTGATGAGCCTTTCGCTTATCGGAATTATTCTTGTACAAGTATATTGGTTTACTACCTCGTTCAAAAACAACGAAGAACAATTCGGATTTCACGTAGAACAAGTACTAGGCCACGTAGCCGATAAATTACAAAAAGAAGAAGCTTTTTCGTTCATTGACAAATACAAAAAACTCAAAGACAGTATTGGGAAAGAGCCACAAAAAAGTGATTTTTTAGAATTTGGCTACTACCAACGCGATTCCAGAACCAAAGAAACTATCATTTATTCCAACAACATTATTTCGGAGGATTTTTCTATTTATTCGTCACTTTTTGATAAACGAAAAGACAGTGTAAAGCTCCGAAATTTTTCTGCCAAACGCGTCACAGAAGTATTTAGTGGTTCAATTGACAAAACCAATCTCCAGCAACAAGCTGATGCAGAATTAAAACTCGAAAAATCGGGTAAGTTGGCTATTTTGGATAATGCACAGTTTGAGATTTTTTTTAAAGATATTGCTAGTTTAAAACCGTTACAAGAGCGGGTTTCAAATGAAAAACTTCAGCGATTATTAGTTGAAGAATTGGCCGAGTATGGTGTTACTACTCCCTTTGAATTTGCAGTTTATAGTAATGGATTGGCAACCAAAATTCATTCTGATCGATTTGTATTCAAAACAAAAGACACATACAAGATTCCAGTTTTTGTTGACAATGAAAACAAAAATCAATACATGTTGTTGGTTTCGTTTCCGAATAAAGTAAAATTTTTGTTTTCTGAATTAGTAGGCATTACACTCTTGTCGATTATTTTTACCCTAATTATAGTAATTGCCTACAGTAGTGCTTTAAATCAGTTGATTCGTCAGCGTCAGATTTCACAAATTAAAACTGATTTTATAAACAATATGACCCACGAGTTCAAAACACCAATAGCTACTATTAATCTGGCATTGGATGCAATTAAAAACCCAAAGGTGATTCACGACAGCGACAAAGTTGAACGTTATTTACAAATGATTCGTGATGAAAATAAACGTATGCATGCACAAGTTGAAAATGTGTTGCGCATTTCAAGACTCGAGAAAAGGGAATTAGAGATTCGAAAAGACAATAATGACATACATGAACTTATTCAAGATGCCATTGAACATGTTCAGTTGATATTGGAAGACCGGGGAGGAATTATTCAAACCGCACTTCAAGCTTCTCGCACCACTGTATTGGTAAGCGATGTGCATTTTACAAACGTGCTCGTGAATATTATAGATAATGCCATCAAGTACTCTACTGCTCAACCTGAAATAAGTATTGTAACTGAGAATATCAAAGATTATGTTTTAGTAAAAATATCCGACAAAGGACTGGGAATGAGTAAAGCTGCTCAAAAGCGAATTTTTGAAAAATTTTACCGTGAACACACCGGAGATATTCATAACGTTAAAGGCCACGGATTAGGATTGGCTTATGTTAAAAGCATTGTAGACGATCACAATGCAGAAATTTTTGTGGAAAGCGAAAAAGGAAAAGGAAGTACATTTATCATTAAAATACCACTAATAAATTAAACTAGTATGGAAACGGCAAACAAAAAAATTCTATTGGTTGAAGATGATCAAAATTTTGGGGCCATCTTAAAAGACTATCTTATGCTTAACGACTTTGATGTTGTATTGGCAAAAAATGGTATGGAAGGGTTTGAAAAATTTAAAAAAGACACCTATGATTTATGTATTCTGGATGTCATGATGCCATACAAGGATGGCTACACGTTGGCTAAAGAAATAAGAGAGAAAAACAAAGAGGTGCCAATTATTTTCTTGACTGCAAAATCAATGAAAGAAGACGTCTTGAAAGGGTACAAGGTAGGAGCAGATGATTATTTAAATAAACCATTTGATTCTGAGGTATTGTTATTAAAGATTAAAGCCATAATTCAACGCAAAGCTTCTGATGTAAAATCAGAACCGGTGAAGTTTGATTTTCAAATTGGTTCATTTCATCTCAATGCCAAATTACGTTTCTTAACCTTCAAGAACGAGGAGCCAATTAAATTATCGCCCAAGGAAAATGAATTGCTCAAGATGTTAGCTATTTACGAAAACGATTTGATGCCTAGAGAGTTGGCGTTAACCAAAATTTGGCGTGACGATAATTACTTTACTTCCAGAAGCATGGATGTGTATATTGCTAAGTTGCGCAAATATTTAAAACCAGACGAGAACGTCGAAATTTTAAATATACACGGAGAAGGGTTTCGATTGGTTGTTAAAAATAGAGCATAAACAAAATGGCTTCAAGAAATTGAAGCCATTTTTATTTCCATTCTAGTTGTGCCAAATAACACACCTTTTGGTCCTTTACAACCGAGAAGGTTTGTTGGTTTTGTTTGGTTGTGTCAACTAGAATGTGAACTTCGTCGTGCAAATTTAATTCGCTTAAAAAGTTCATTTCTAGTACTCGTATCCCACTTGATTTGCTGCATTGTTCAGATTGGGCATCTAAGCACCATTCTAGGTATTTTACATTATTCACATGGTTTACAATATCCAAATCAGACCATTGTACTTGCTTCGTTTTAATGAATTCTGTAGTTGTTGGGATTTCAATTTTAGCAAAAGGCAATGTTGTCCCTCTATTATGAGCAAATTTTTCAAAATGTTCGTGAGGCAAGGCCAGATTCTCAGGCCGTCGGGTTTGTGTATTAAAAACCGCCCAAAAACTTTCAACACCAATAATTTTTTTGTCATTCAAATACACGTCCATTGCCCGAATGGATCTTGAATTTTCTAAAGAAACAATCCAGGTTTTAATAATTACTTTTTGCTTCCAACGGGGCATTTCATCAATTTCTACCCGCATTCTACTTAACACCCATGCTTGGTTATTGGTTTGCATATCAGTAAAGCTGATTCCGCCCATTTCGGCATGCTCGGCAGCCGTGAGTTGCAACAAATTGCACAAGTCTGGGTATTTTAATTTCCCGATTGGATCACAGAGTGTAAAATTAATTTCCCACTCTTTTTGAAGTATAGATGTAAAATTATGTGCGATGGCCATAGTTGTAGTTATTTCCTATACGTATTAATGTAGTCCAACAAAGTTGTAGTGGGAGTAAGGTAGTCAAACCATTGTGTAGATTCATTTCGTTTAAACCATGTGAGTTGGCGCTTGGCATAGCGCCGGGTATTTTGTTTTATCAAATCAATTGCTTCGGCAAACGAACAGCAACCATTGAGATAAGCAAACAATTCATTGTAGCCTACGGTTTGTAACGCATTGTTGTTCTGCTCATCCTGAAGAGCAGTTACTTCAGCTAATAATCCCTTTGCTATCATCTGATCTACACGCAAATTGATGCGCTTGTAAAGCATTTCACGTGGTGCCTCGAGTCCTATTAGAATTGGAGTAAAGTTTCGAATAACCTTTGATTTATGTAAAAAACTTGAATAAGGTTTAGCAGTCCCAATACACACTTCTACAAATCGCATTAACCGCTGCGGGTTTTGAAGGGTTTGTTGATTATTAGTTTGTATGGTATTATAATAGGTAGGGTCTAAGCGTTTCAACTCATTTTGTAGGTATTCAATTCCTTGAGCAGCATAGTTCGCTTGAATTGACTCTCGTATTGAAACTTCAATATTTGGGAATGTATCCAAACCATTCAATACTGCATCCACATACAAGCCCGATCCACCTACCAAAATAGCAGTATTGTTTGTGGCAAAAAGTTCGTCCAATTTTGCCAATGCCTGCTTTTCAAAAAGTCCCACATTGTAGGTGTCTTGAATGGATAAGTGTTGGATAAAATGATGTGGTGCTGAAGCCAATTCATTTTGTTCAGGAACGGCTGTACCTATGCACATTTCTTTATAAAATTGTCGGCTGTCACAGGAGAGTATTTCGCATTGTAGGGCTTTTGCCAATGCGATGCTGTGTGCTGTTTTACCAATTGCGGTTGGGCCTACTATAACAATCAAATAATTCATGAAAAAGAAATTATTTTCATGTTGGGATTACGGCGCACATAGCCTTGTATAATGGTTTGCGTGTCCCGGTTGTTTTGCATCGGAACCAAAATGGTTTTTAGGATATCCAAGTTGGTCATTTGGTAATTTAAATCGACAAACGCATAGCCTTTATACATGCCATTTTCAATGAGCACAACACTGCGTTCACTTGTTTTTCTTCCTCTATCAACGATTGCAAACGTTTTAGAATGAAAGTTGTTTTTGGCAATAAAATTGGCAACTCGATCATTGTAGATATCGGGGGTAACTTTGCCAATGCATGCACCGTCACATTCGCTAATGGTATATTGAAAACAATGGGCTTTGGTTTCGTACAGTCCCGTATACTTTTGACACAATTTATAGTGAGCGGTAATGCGAAACAAGGCATTTTTAGCCTCTTGGATGGTGGTAAATGAGGTAATTTCTTTTTTGCGGTAATCTGTTTTTTGGAGTGACAAACGCAGATAACCGTCGGGATGTTGCTCGGGATACAAGGCCCATTGAAACAAACTTTTGCGTTGGGAACGGTTATGAATGGGTTTGTGCACTTTTATTTCGTCACTTTCTTTAAGCAGTGCAATCAGCTCGCTGCCGGTTTCTTCGTAGCGCACCTCGGCCACTTCCAATTGCAATTTTTTGCTTTTGTTGGTTATGCCCGTAAAATGCTGATTGACGCGTTTTTTGATATTCTTACTCTTGCCGATATATAAGATGCTGCCATCCTTGCGGTGCATATAATACACGCCGGTTTTGGAGGGAACTTGGTCTAATAGAATCGCTAAGTTGGCAGACACTCCTTTTTCAACGATGTTTTTTACCGCTTCTTTAACGATGTTTTTTTCAATGTCTTTGTCCAACAACAACTGAAACAATTTGGTCGTTGCCAATGCGTCGCCATTTGCTCGGTGTCTGTCGGCCATGGGAATGCCCATGGCGCGTACTAATTTTCCTAAACTATAGGATTCTTGTTCGGGTAAAAGCAATTTGGAAAGTTCTACGGTACAAATGGTTTTGGATTCAAAAGGGTAGCCCAATCTACGAAATTCAGTGCGTAGAATTCGGTAATCAAACTCGGCGTTGTGCGCCACCAAAATACAATCTTGTGTAATTTCGATGATGCGTTTGGCCACTTCATGAAATTTGGGCGCTGAGCGCAACATGGCATTATTAATTCCGGTAAGTTTCACCACAAAGGGTTGTATCGGTTTTTCTGGATTCACCAAACTGATGAATTGGTCTACAATTTGGGTGCCGTCGTATTTGTAGATAGCAATCTCGGTAATGCCTTCCTCATTATATTGGCCACCCGTGGTTTCGATATCTAAAATTGCGTACACTTTTTTGATTTTTTTATTAACGACTGCCAAATATACTACTGCCAATGCGCACCATAGTGCTACCACAGGCAATTGCCAGTTCATAATCACCGCTCATACCCATAGATAAAATGTGCAAATTGACTTGAGCAGTTGGTTTGTTTTTCATGGAATCAAAGAGGGATTTCAGTTGGGTAAATTCGGCTTTGATTTGGTTGATATCTGAAGTAAATGAAGCCATTCCCATTAAGCCACTGATTTTGATGTTGGTATAAGGTGCAAAAGCATCAGCATCAAAAGCAGCCTTTAGTTCTTGTTCATCAAACCCAAATTTGGTTTCTTCTTGGGCGATGTGTACTTGCAGCAAACAATCGATAATCCGGTTGTTTTTTGCTGCTTGTTTATTGATTTCGTCCAATAAAGAGAGTCTGTCCACACCATGAATGAGCGAAACATAAGGCGCCATAAATTTCACTTTGTTGCTTTGCACGTGTCCAATCATGTGCCAAGAAATGTCTTTGGGTAATTGCTCCCATTTCTCGCTCATTTCTTGAATTTTGTTTTCCCCAAAAACACGTTGACCTGCGTCATACGCTTGTTTCAAATCAGCTATCGGCTTGGTTTTAGATACCGCTACTAAAGTGACTTCATCGGGTAAAGCAGCTTTAATTTGGAGCAAGTTTTGCGCGATAGACATATTGGGTATGTTTTGGCAAGTACCGATTATTTCAAAAATTGCGCTGCCACTTTTTCGGCTTTTTTACTTTCGGCATAGTTATAAAAACCTTCGCCTGATTTCACGCCCAATTTTCCGGCGCGAACCATATTTACCAATAATGGACAAGGAGCATATTTTGGATTTTTAAAGCCATCGTACATCACATGCAAAATAGCCAAACACACATCCAAGCCAATAAAATCAGCCAATTGCAACGGTCCCATGGGGTGAGCCATACCCAATTTCATTACGGTATCAATTTCATACACACCGGCAACGCCATTGTAAAGCGTTTCGATGGATTCGTTGATCATCGGCATTAAAATACGGTTGGCCACAAAGCCCGGATAATCATTTACCTCAACCGGAACTTTGCCTAATTTCTCGGATAACTGCATAATGGTTTGCGTCACTTCATCAGATGTGTTGTATCCGCGAATAATCTCGACCAATTTCATGATCGGCACCGGATTCATGAAGTGCATGCCAATTACGCGTTCCGGATGGCTTACAACTGCACCTATTTGAGTTATTGAAATCGATGAGGTATTGGTCGCTAAAATGGTAGAATGACTGCAATATTCGTTCAGTTTTTTGAAGATATCCAGTTTTAAATTTACATTTTCAGTCGCGGCTTCCACAACCAAATCTACACCCACCACACCGTCTTGGATTTCGGTGTAGGTGATAATGTTTCCGATGGTTGCCAATTTATCGGCTTCAGAAATTGTTCCTTTGGCCACCATGCGATCTAAGTTACTGGCAATTGTAGCCATGCCTCGGTCTAAGGATTGTTCTGAAATGTCAATAAGTTTTACTGTAAATCCACTTTGTGCAAAGGTGTGGGCAATTCCATTTCCCATGGTACCTGCTCCAATAACAGCGATTTGTTTCATACTATAAAATTAAGAGTGTTTTTCCATGCTGGCAATGATTTGATAGGCCAGGCGTAAGGCGTTGGTGCCATCTTCTAATGATACAACTGGCGTGGTTTGGTTTTGAATGGCATCGGCAAAAGATTCCAATTCGTCTAATATGGCATTGTTTTGAGTTACATCAGGATTGGCAAAGTAAATTTGTTTTTTGACTCCTTCGGCATTTTGCAAGATGATGTCAAAATCACCGGGTTGTTCGGGAGCGTCTTTCATTTTCACTACTTCACAAACTTTGTCTAGAAAATCAACCGAGATATAAGCGTCTTTCTGAAAGAAACGCGATTTACGCATGTTTTTCATCGAAATGCGGCTAGCCGTTAAATTGGCTACACAGCCGTTTTCAAATTCGATGCGCGCATTGGCAATGTCTGGTGTTTCACTAATCACCGAAACACCGCTAGCATGTACAGATTTCACGGGAGAATTTACCACACTCAAAATGGCATCAATATCGTGGATCATCAAATCCAACACCACCGGTACATCGGTTCCACGCGGATTGAATTCGGCCAATCGATGCGTTTCTATAAACATCGGATTTTCGATCATATTTTTGGTGGCCAAAAAAGCAGGATTGAATCGTTCTACATGACCCACTTGTCCCAACACAGCATGTTCTTTGGCTAAGGCCATGATGGCTTCTGCTTCTTCAACCGTAGTAGCGATGGGTTTTTCGATAAAGAGATGTTTGCCTGCTTTGATCGTCGCTTCGGCACAAGTAAAATGCGCTAGCGTAGGGGTAACAATATCTACTACATCGGCGGCGGCTATCAAACTTTCCATCGAAGGAAATAAAGTATACCCAAATTCGGTTGAGACTTGTTGGGCATAGGCTTCGTTTTCGTCAAAAAAACCAATTAATTCATATTTATTGGATTGATTTAACAACCTTAAATGAATTTTGCCTAAGTGTCCAGCACCCAATACGCCAACTTTTAACATAGATAATTATTTGACGCAAAAATAGGAATTAATTGAGAATAGCTTGGGTAAGAGCAGTATTAATTTCGACTTTTTTATCTTGTATTTTGTGAGGTATTTATAGCTTTTGTTTGTTATTTTTATGCCCAGTTTAATCCCATTCTTTTGAAAAATACAGCCAAACACCAAGGACTTCGAAATCAATTGGTTGCTCAATTACAAGACAAAGGCATTACCGATGTTAAAGTATTGGCGGCTATTGCCAAAGTACCGCGGCATTTGTTTTTGAATTCCAGTTTTGAGGATTATGCTTATCAAGACAAAGCCTTCCCGATTGGAGCTGATCAAACCATTTCTCAACCCTATACTGTGGCATTTCAGTCGCAATTATTAGCCATTGAACCAGGTCATAAAATTCTTGAAATTGGAACAGGATCAGGATACCAAACGGCCATTTTATGTGAGTTGGGGGCCAAAGTATATAGCGTAGAACGTCAAAACGAATTGTTTAAGCAAACCAGCTTGTTGTTACCCAAATTAGGCATTCGCCCCAAACATTTGTCTTTTGGAGATGGATATAAAGGCTTGTCTAATCATGCGCCTTTTGACGGCATTATTGTTACGGCAGGCGCACCCAGTGTTCCGCAGGCTTTAATGGCGCAACTTAAAATTGGTGGAAAGTTGGTAATTCCGGTAGGTGAAACCCAGTTAATCATGACCGTTTTGATACGGAAAAATGAAATTCAATTTGAGAAGTACGAACATGGTGAATGCCGATTTGTGCCCTTGTTGGAAGATAAAAGTTAGGTATTACCTTGTAATTTGACTTTGAGTTTTTCAATTTCGGCCAAGACAAAATCAATATTGGGATCTTGCTTTGTTGTAGTTTCGGACGAAAATTCTTCAATAATTTCTTTGAGAGCCAATAGGGTGGAGGTTTCTGAGCCAAACTCAGCCAAGATTTTTTCTTTGATCCATTGCACATGCAACCAGGAGAAATCCAACTCAAAAAGTTGTGCTAACACTTGGAGTTGTTGGAATGTGGGTTTGCGTTGACCGCTTTCAAATTTGCTAATTAATGCGCCATCAATCTTTGTTATACGTGCCAATTCAAGGGTCTTGAATCCCTTATCTTCACGGCCTTTTCGCAAGATTTGCCCTAGCATTAGAATGATTTTTTAATGCGATCAATATCCCGTTTGGTGTCTTGTTCTTTGAGTGACTCCCGTTTGTCATACGTTTTTTTACCGCGACACAAACCAATATCGAGTTTGGCGATGCCTTTTTCGGTGGTGTGTAATTTTAATGGAATGATAGTCAGTCCTTTTACTTGCACACTTTTGTGTAAACTTTTAAGCTCGCGTTTGTTGAGCAATAATTTGCGTTCGCTGCGGGATTTGTGGTTAAATTGGTTGCCAAACGCATATTCCTCAATGTAGGTGTTAATGGCAAACAATTCTAGGTTGTGAAATTCGCAAAACCCCTCGGTAATCTGTGCTTTGCCCAATCGAATCGATTTGATTTCGGTACCGGTTAATACCATGCCAGCCGTATAGGTTTCGAGTATTTCATAATCGAAGCGGGCACGTTTGTTTAGTATGTTTACGGTTTTAATCATTGCTGCAAAGATAGCAGAAAACTACTATCGGCCACGCGCAATTGAGTCTAAGTAATTTTGTTTATGTAGGGTGAAAACATACACATCTTGAAAGTGGCTGTTAAAAAATCTGTACTCGCTTTACGTAGATTCAATCGCGTAGAGGTCAATTCTGGAAAAGGAGAAAGTTGAAAATTAAACATGATTTAGGCAAATAAAGTGGTTGTAAACACCAGCGTTTTTTGTTCTCCTACGGCAAGAAGTTGAATGCCTTCTTTATCAGTCAAAATGCCATTGGCGTCAATTGTATCGGCAAAGCCCAACCAGGGTTCAATGCAAATAAACGGCGCCTGTGGTTTGGTCCAAATGCCTAAATTAGGAAAATCAGCAAAGGATACTTGGAGTAATGGTTGATTGTTTTCAAATAGAGTTACCAATTTAGAATCCAATTGTTTAAAAACCAAGGCGTCTTTTTTAAATAGCGAGTACGATAGGGGTAAGCTATGTTTTTCTAACTGTATTTGATGGGTAGAATTACATATTAACTCTTGTTCCAATTCAAATGCGGTCATGGTGCTGTCACCAGGAAATACTAAGCTGTAATTTGTAAAATCTAGAGGGAGAGCAAATGCAGGATGCGCACCTACATTGTAATACAGGGTTTCATTTCCACTATTTTTAACCATATAAGTTGTATGCAACTCATTTTGATCCAAGTGATAACAGATACGAAATTCAAAATCAAAGGGGTAAACAACTTTTGATTCAGCCGAACTACACAATTCAAAAACAGCTTTAGATTCAGATTGTTCAATAAGCAAAAATTCCATTTCACGCGCAAATCCGTGGCGCGGTAAGCTGTATGTTTTTTCTAAATGTGAATAGCTATTTTCTTTTAGTTTACCTACAATAGGAAACAGTACAGGCGAATGCTTAGCCCAATGCGCAGGATCGGCTTGCCAAAGGTATTCGCGCCCATTGGTTTTTCTTTGTAACGAACACAACTCGGCTCCTTTGGATAGGATTGTGGCCGAGATAAATTGGTTTTGAAGTGTGATTTGCACGGATTGTATTTTTTGGCAAATATACGCAGAGGAGAGGTGTTGATTGAAGATTAACGATTGAAGATTTTTGATTTTTGATTATTGTACTTCCCTAATTAGTGTTGACCGTTTTTAAACATTAATTTCATTGTTAAAAATAGTAATAGTTTTTTGCTCAAAAGTACTTTTGAGCAAAAAACTATTTTCAAAATCAATAGGACTTATTTTCCCTATATTATTATGGGGTCTTCTGTTGTTGTATTGATAAACAGCTTTATCTACCATTTTCTTTAACTGGTCAAAATTTTTAGGTTCCCAAAGTTCGATATAATCGTTTTTAATCGTTCTGTTTATTCGTTCCGCATAGGCATTATCTTGAGCCGTTTTTGCCATACTTATTTTACATCCATTGTCTTTTAAAAGTTTGATGTACTCGCCATAGACATACTGACTTCCTCGGTCAGAATGATGTATATTAGGTGCTTTATGACTCTTTAAAGCCATTTTTAGCGCATCCATATTTGCGGTTGCTCTCATATGGTCTGATACCTTATAACCAACTATTTTCTTGGTAAAAACATCGATTATAAAAACAGCATAATAGAACTTTTCACCTACACGCATATACGTGATGTCCGACTGCCAGATTACAGAAGGAGCCGCTACACGCATGCCTTTAATTAGATTCGGATAATTTACATTTACAGAATAAGTAGTTCTTTTAAAATTCTTTTTGCGTTTTAATCGATAACCTAACTCCATAAATGTCTCAACAAAACGGTCCCTACCGATAAAATCAGGACGTAATGTGTAATACATTTTCTCAACCCCACAACCCGGGTGTTCTGCTCTTAGATAATCAGCCTCCAGCATTAAATCAGAAACCTTTTGATTAAAAACAGTTTTACGCCTAGCATACTGGTGAACAGATTGCTTGCTTATTCCAAGGGTGGTATACAACTGATTCATGGAATACGTTACTTTTTTTTGGTTGGTGCGAAACCATTCGATTGTGGGGTGTTGGACTTTTTTTTGATATCAACTTTTAATTCTTCACTAGCGATATCAATCATCTTTTCTAAATAATCAATCATGATTTGTTTTTGACCAACGGCGCGCTCTAGATCCTTAACCTTTTGTTCTAAAGCTTTTAATTTTTGAGTGGTACTATCTTTCATCTCTACTATGCGTTGTCCTTTTTCGTTTGAAGCGGAATATTTATAAATCCAATTATAAATTAATGAATTGGATAAATTGTGCAATCGCTCTAATTGCGGCACACTAAATTTACCACTTTCAAATTCATGAACAATAGACTTTTTAAAGTCCTCAGAAAACTTCCGTTGTTTGCTAATTAATTTAATATTTGCTTTCATATAAATTGACTTAAGTGGTCAACCTATGTCAGGGACGTACAGTTATTTCTCCTCTCTCGTCTATTGTCTGTCGTTTCTTGTCTCTTGTCAGTAATCGAATTTATATTTCAGTATCAATTTATTCCTCATTTGCTTGCGTATTACTCTTTGTTTGTAGATTTTTGAGCCACTTATATTAAATTATGGACAATACACATTACATCAGCAGCGAAACCTTGAGTTTGGAGTTGCTTCACGAAATTTTAAGTCAACATAAAACCATAGCGCTTTCAGACGATGCGCAAAATAATATTCAAAATTGCCGTTCCTATTTGGACGAAAAAATGAAGGCCAATGACGAACCGATATACGGAATCAATACCGGTTTTGGTTCTTTGTGTAATGTAAAAATATCGGCAGAGAATTTAACGCAACTACAAGAAAATTTAGTTAAATCGCACGCCTGTGGAATAGGGGAAGAGGTGCCACAAGAATTGGTTAAATTGATGCTTTTGCTCAAAATACAGTCGTTGAGTTACGGCTATTCAGGAGTGCAATTGCAAACCGTTCAACGTTTAGTTGATTTTTACAACAATGATATTTTACCTGTTATCTATACCCAAGGTTCGCTCGGAGCCAGTGGTGATTTGGCCCCTTTAGCGCATTTGTCTCTGCCGCTTTTAGGCGAAGGCGAAGTCTATTTTGAAGGAAACAAAATACCTAGTGCGCAAGTTCTAGTAAAGTTCAATTGGGCGCCTATTGCACTGCAATCCAAAGAAGGTTTGGCTTTGTTGAATGGAACTCAATTCATGAGTGCCTATGGTGCTTTTGTAACGATTAAAGCAATGAAATTAAGCTGGTTGGCCGATCTAATTGCCACCATTTCCTTAGAAGGTTTTGACGGGCGCAAAGAACCGTTTTCAGAATTAATCCATTTTATCCGTTCACACAAAGGGCAAATAACTACCGCAACTCGCATCAATGAATTTTTAGAGGGCAGTGAAATCATCGCCCAACACAAAATACAGGTGCAAGATCCGTACTCCTTTCGTTGTATACCGCAGGTGCACGGCGCTTCTAAAGACGCCATTGATTACGTGAAAAAAGTTATGAAAACCGAGATCAATTCGGTGACCGATAATCCCAATGTGTTTATCGAAAGCGATCAAATTATTTCTGGTGGAAATTTTCACGGACAACCCTTGGCCTTGGCCCTCGATTTTATGGGAATCGCCTTGGCTGAATTAGGCAGTATTTCTGAGCGTAGAACCTATCAACTCATCTCGGGAAGTAGAAATTTACCTGCTTTTTTAGTAAACAATCCCGGCTTGAATTCAGGGTTTATGATTCCACAATATACAGCCGCGAGCATTGCCAGTCAAAATAAACAATTGGCTACTCCGGCTAGTATTGACAGCATTGTTTCTTCAAACGGACAAGAAGATCACGTGAGCATGGGCGCCAATGCAGCGACCAAATGTTTGCGTATTGTTGATAATTTGGAGCGCATTTTAGCCATTGAATTGATGAATGCCTCACAGGCCATTTCGTATCGTGCCCCGCTCAAATCAAGCCCTTTGATTGAACAATTTTTGCAGTCGTATCGAGCGGTTTGTCCCTTGGTAACGGAGGATCGCATTTTACACACCGACATTTTAAATTCAGTAGAATTTTTATCCAGTTTTCAAATAGATTTCGACTTATTGGAAAACTAAATCAGTTTTTAGACGTCAAATTTTTACGGTTGTGGCGACGCTTGTAGTGGGTTTGTTTCAATTGGTTTTGTCCACTAATGATGCTAATGTTGCCATCCATTTCCAAAAGCGCGAGCTTTACTTCAGTGTAATGTTCCAAGCCGTGTTCTCGAATAGCTTCGTGCAATTCATCACTTGTGATACTCAATTGCGCCAAAGCTTTATAATCGGCTTTGCCATCGTGAATAAGTACTACCGGTTTTTCTTGAATCAGTTTGTTTAATTGGGGATATTTGTACAAAACTTTTTTTAGTCCAAAATTTACTAAGAATAACACCAGAGCAGCTGTTAATCCACCCGAAAGAGAGGTGTTACTCCCTACCATGGCATTTTGAACTGCATTACTAATCAGTAAAATGAGGATGATATCAGCGGTATTAAGTTGAGAAAGTTCTTTTTTGCCAAAAAACCGAATAGCCAATACCATAAAAAAATAGACCGCTAAACTGCGAACAACTACATCGAGGTATTCGTTCATGATTACAGCCATTTGCAATAACGTTCAATTGCTTTGATCATCTCACCAGCGATGTCTTTGTTTGTAGCATTTTCGATACCTTCTAAGCCTGGAGATGAATTAACTTCAAGTAATAAAGGTCCTTTGGACGAACGAATAATATCTACACCAGCTACCTTTAAATCCATAGCTTTTGCCGCTTTTATGGCGATTCGTTTTTCTTCGGCGGTGGGTTTGATTACCGAAGCTGTTCCGCCTAAATGGATATTGGCTCTAAATTCTCCTGGCAAAGCTTCACGTTGAATGGCCGCCACAACTTTATTGTCTACCACAAACAAACGCAAATCTTTCCCGTTGGCTTCCTTAATGAATTCTTGCACCAAAATATTGGCATTCAAGCTTTTGAAGGCATTAATTACCGACTCGGCTGCTTTTTTGGTTTCGGCCAAAACCACACCTTTTCCTTGTGTGCCTTCTAATAGTTTTACTATCAGTGGTGGTCCACCAACCATTTTTATCAAATCATCGGTATCCAATGGTGAGTTGGCAAAACCAGTAGTGGGAATATCCACACCGTGATTTAAAAGCAATTGTAAGGAAAATAATTTATCGCGTGACTGGGTAATCGCCGCCGCCGAGTTCAAACAAAACACTTTCAACGATTCAAATTGGCGCGTTAGAGCGCAGCCATAAAAAGTAATACTCGGACGGATTCTAGGAATCACGGCATCAAAATTGTCCAATACACGACCTCCTCGGTAATGAATTTCGGGTTTGGTGGCGTCGAGTTTCATGTAGCATTCTTTGATGTTTAAAAAATGCATTTCGTGTCCGCGAAAAGATCCCGCTTCCATGATTCGTTTGTTGCTGAATAGTTCCGGGTTGCTGGCCAATAAACCAATGCGTAAGCCCTTTTTTTGAATGGTCGATGCAGCATACAATTCGCGTATGATTTCATCGGTGTTATCACCCAATAAATATTTTTGTTCGGGATCAACCAAAATTCTGCCACTCATGGCTTCACGGCCCAACAACATGCGAAATCCCATGGAATCGCGGTTGGTGAGGGTAAGCTCAATGTCCCAACTTTGGCCACCCAAGGTGATTTTAGAAAGCACCACATAACGTTTTTCGCTGTATCCACTAGAGCTTTTTACCAATCGATTGCCAATTAATTTCGCTTCACAGTGCAAAATGGTTTTGAGGTTATTTTGAATCGGATTGATGTCAAACTTCACCCAAGCTTCGCCTTCTTTAGTAAAAGGAACAATATTTATGGCATGTAAGGCGGATGTTTTGGCTCCAGAATCAACCCTGGCTTTGATAAGTGGAATTCCGAGTTCGGAGAAGGAGCACCATTCTTCACTTCCTAAAATTATTTTGTTGGCAGGCATTTTTACTTAGTTTGATACAATACTATTCGATTGGTTTTTCGAGTTTTTTTACAGAAACGGTAAGCTCTTGTTTATCGGCATCTAAATCCATGTAAATTTCATCTCCTTGACCAATTTTAGAAGTAATTATTTCTTCAGCTAGGGTATCTTCTACATATTTTTGAATTGCTCGTTTTAATGGTCTTGCACCAAATTGCTTATCAAATCCTTTCTCGGCAATAAAGGATTTTGCTTCGGCCGAAAGTGCCAATTGATAACCCAATTCAGCCACACGAGCAATGAGTTTTTTTAACTCAATTTCGATGATCAAATCGATGTCATGTTTTTCTAAAGCATTGAATACAATTACATCGTCAATTCGATTCAAAAATTCAGGAGCAAATGTTTTCTTCAAGGCATTCTCAATGATGCTTTTTGAATTTTCATCAGTTTGGGCCACTTTGGCAGCGGTTCCAAATCCTACACCTTGTCCAAAATCTTTCAATTGACGTGCGCCCACATTAGAGGTCATGATGATGATCGTGTTTTTAAAATCAATTTTTCGACCCAAACTATCGGTCAGATATCCATCATCTAACACTTGCAACAACATATTAAATACATCAGGATGCGCTTTTTCGATTTCGTCTAATAAAACTACACAATACGGTTTTCTGCGTACTTTTTCGGTGAGTTGACCGCCTTCTTCATAGCCTACATAACCTGGGGGAGCTCCTACCAAACGCGAGATGGCAAATTTTTCCATGTATTCACTCATGTCAATGCGTACCAAAGCATCTTCTGAATCAAACAATTCTTTGGCGATTACTTTGGCCAATTGTGTTTTTCCCACACCAGTTTGTCCCAAGAAAATAAAGGAGCCAATCGGTTTGTTAGGATCTTTCAATCCGGCTCGGTTGCGTTGAATGGAACGGGCAATTTTCATTACCGCATCTTTTTGACCAATTACTTTTCCTTCAATGAGTTCTGGTAAATTGGCTAATTTATTACTTTCGGTTTGTGCAATACGATTTACAGGAATACCCGTCATCATCGAAACCACATCGGCTACGTTGTCTTCGGTAACCAAAATACGATTGGATTTCGCGTCTTCTTCCCATTGTTCTTGGGCAATGGCCAAATCCTTTTCAATCCGTTTTTCATCGTCACGCAATTTGGCTGCTTCTTCGTATTTCTGGCGTTTAACCACGGCTGATTTTTGTTCGCGTACTTCTTCCAATTGGCGTTCTAAATCTAAAATTTGTTTGGGCACATCAATGTTGGTAATGTGTACACGTGACCCTGCCTCGTCCATGGCGTCAATGGCTTTATCTGGCAAGAAGCGCTCCGACATATACCGGTTGGTCAATTTTACACAGGCTTCTACCGCTTCTGGTGTATAGGTTACATTGTGATGGTCTTCGTATTTGTTTTTCACATTATTCAAGATGGTAATCGTTTCTTCCACTGAGGTAGGCTCCACGATGATTTTTTGAAAACGACGTTCCAAAGCACCATCTTTCTCAATATACTGACGGTATTCGTCTAGGGTAGTAGCACCTATGCATTGAATCTCGCCACGTGCTAAAGCCGGTTTAAACATGTTCGATGCATCCAACGAACCAGTAGCCCCACCTGCACCCACTATGGTGTGAATTTCATCTATGAATAAAATGATGTCGTCGTTTTTTTCGAGCTCGTTCATGACCGCTTTCATGCGTTCTTCAAACTGCCCGCGGTATTTAGTTCCGGCTACTAAGCTGGCCAAATCTAATGTTACGACACGTTTGTTGAATAAAATACGAGATACTTTTTTCTGAATGATTCTTAGTGCCAAGCCTTCAGCAATGGCTGATTTTCCCACGCCGGGTTCACCAATTAACAACGGATTGTTTTTTTTACGACGGCTTAGAATTTGAGAAACCCGTTCTATTTCTTTTTCACGACCTACTACGGGGTCTAATTTTCCTTCCTCAGCCATTTCGGTCAAATCGCGACCAAAATTGTCTAAAACAGGGGTTTTGGATTTTTTGTTGGTTTTGGAGTTGGCATTAGAAAAATTGCTTTCCTTGAATGATTCTTCGCCCGAATTGTCTTCGTTGTACGATTCATTTTTGGGTAAATTTTCAAGGTAATTATCGTCGTGCGGCTCCAAGCTCAAGTATTGCTCTTTGGCCGTATCGTAATCTATTTTTAGCTTGTTTAATAATTTTGTAGTCGGATCATTTTCGTTGCGCAAAATGCACAACAACAAATGAGCGGTACTAATGGAACTGCTTTGAAAAACTTTGGCTTCTAAAAAAGTGGTTTTTAACGCGCGTTCGGCTTGTCGGGTGAGGTGTAAATTCTTTTTTTCGTTGCTGCCAACCAAATTGGGATTGGGTGGACTTAAAATTTCAACCTTCTTGCGTAAGTGATCGAGATCAACTGCCAGATTGTTCAAGATGCTGATGGCCTTGCCGTTTCCGTCGCGCAAAATGCCCAACATGAGGTGTTCGGTGCCAATAAAATCGTGACCTAATCGAAGCGCTTCTTCTTTGCTGTAAGTGATTACGTCTTTAACTCGGGGGGAAAAATTATCGTCCATGTGCTTGTAATTGCTAGTGCGTTTAATGTACTTGAAAAGTCTATTTCAAAAATCGTTCCTTTCTTTAGGTACTGTCAGCTAATAGACAAAAAAAAAGTCAATTATAAAAGGAATAAATGCGGTAACTTATCAACTGAATTCAGGTTGAATTTTGTTAATAAATAGCCTAAAATTAGGCATAAATTCGGCCAAAAACTCAGACAGAAAAGGTATATTAGCGAGATTTTTTTACACAAAATAATTTTTAAACAAACTAGAATATGTCTGACGGAGAAAAGTTAATTCCTATCAATATCGAGGATGAAATGAAATCAGCTTACATCGATTATTCGATGTCGGTTATTGTATCAAGAGCGCTTCCCGATGTTAGAGATGGCTTGAAACCAGTACATCGTAGAGTACTTTATGGAATGTATGATTTAGGCGTTTTTTCAAATAAAGCGCACAAAAAATCGGCGAGAATTGTGGGTGAGGTTTTGGGTAAGTACCACCCTCACGGCGATACTTCGGTATATGACGCCATGGTGCGTATGGCCCAAGAATGGAGCTTGCGTTACTTGTTAATTGACGGCCAAGGTAACTTTGGTTCGGTAGATGGCGATAGTCCGGCTGCCATGCGTTATACAGAAGCCCGTATGAAAAAAATGTCAGAAGACATAATGGCAGACATTGACAAAGAGACGGTCGATTTTCAGTTAAACTTTGATGATACTTTATACGAGCCCAAAGTAATGCCTACTCGTGTTCCTAATTTGTTAATTAACGGAGCATCTGGAATTGCCGTAGGGATGGCAACCAACATGGCACCACACAACTTGCGTGAGGTGATTGACGGAACTTTGGCCTACATTGACAACAACGATATTGAAGTTGATGAATTAATCAATTACGTGAAAGCACCTGATTTTCCTACAGGCGGTGTTATTTATGGTTACGATGGCGTTCGTGAAGCCTTCAAAACGGGAAGAGGCCGAATCGTGATGCGTGCTAAAGTGGGATTTGAGGAAGTAGATGGACGTGAGTCGATTATTGTGACCGAAATTCCATACCAAGTGAACAAGGCAGAGATGATCAAGAAAACTGCCGACTTAGTAAATGAAAAGAAAATAGATGGCATTGCCAACATCCGAGACGAATCAGATCGTAACGGAATGCGAATCGTGTACATCTTGAAGCGCGACGCAGTACCCAATGTGGTATTAAATACCTTATTTAAATATACTCAATTACAATCTTCATTTAGTGTAAATAATATCGCCTTGGTGGCCGGACGTCCGCAAATGTTGAATCTGAAAGATTTGATTCATTATTTTGTAGAACACCGTCACGATGTAGTGGTGCGTAGAACCAAATACGATTTACGTAAAGCCGAAGAACGCGCACACATCTTAGAAGGGTTAATCATAGCTTCAGATAATATTGACGAAGTAATTGCGATTATTCGAGCATCCAAAAACACTGATGAAGCCCGTGAAAAATTGATGGCTCGTTTCAGTTTGTCTGACATTCAATCACGCGCTATTGTAGAAATGCGTTTGCGTCAATTGACAGGACTGGAGCAAGACAAATTACGCGCCGAGTACGAAGACATCATGAAATTGATTCAAGAATTGAAAGCCCTGTTGGAAAGCAAAGAATTGCGCATGGAGCTCATCAAAACCGAATTGGTTGAAATTCGTGATAAATATGGCGACGACCGTCGTTCAACCATTGAATATGCAGGCGGTGACGTGAGCATCGAAGATTTGATTGCCGATGAAAATGTGGTGATTACCATTTCACATGCTGGCTATATCAAACGTACCAATTTATCCGAATACAAAACCCAAAATAGAGGGGGAGTAGGACAAAAAAGTGCCGGTACCCGTGACCAAGATTTCTTAGAACACATGTATGTGGCAACGAATCACCAGTACATGATGTTCTTTACGCAAAAAGGAAAATGTTTCTGGATGCGCGTGTATGAAATTCCGGAAGGCAGCAAAACCAGTAAAGGACGTGCGATTCAAAACTTGATTAATATTGAAAGTGATGATAAAGTAAAAGCATTCATCTGTACCAAAGATTTAAAAGACACCGAATACATCAACAACCATTATGTAATTATGGTGACCAAACAAGGTATTGTGAAAAAAACGTCTTTGGAGCAATATTCTAGACCGCGTGTCAATGGGGTTGCAGCAATCACCATTCGTGAAGACGACGAATTGTTAGAAGCCAAATTAACCAATGGTGAAAGCCAAATTTTGGTAGCCGTTAAGTCGGGTAAATTGGTTCGTTTTGAAGAAGGCAAAACCCGTCCGATGGGAAGAACAGCTTCTGGAGTGCGCGGAATTACCTTGGCTGATGAACAAGATGAAGTAATTGGAATGGTATCAGTAAATGACATGAACAGTGAAATTTTGGTGGTAGCTGAAAACGGGTATGGAAAACGTTCTAGCTTGGACGAATACCGCATAACCAACCGTGGAGGAAAAGGGGTAAAAACCTTAAATATTACCGAGAAAACCGGAAAATTAGTTTCTATCAATAACGTGACCGATGCCGATGATTTGATGATCATCAACAAATCGGGCTTGACCATTCGTATGGATGTGTCTGATTTACGTGTAATGGGACGTGCTACTCAAGGTGTTCGTTTAATTAATATTAAAGGAAACGATTCGATAGCTGCCGTAACCAAAGTAATGAAAGAAGAAGAAGCACCAGAAGACGAAGGAACTGACGATGAGGCTATCGAAGAAGCTGACTTAGCAACCGAAACTGAAGAATCAACTGAAGAATAATTAAAAATCCAACCCATGAAAAGTAAGTATGTACTCCTTGCATCGGCTTTCGTATTAACGATGAATACACAAGCTCAAAAGGATCAAATTAAAGCAGCCGAAAAAGCACTCAAAAGTGGTAATGCTGCCGAAGCCATGACTAGTTTAGCACAAGCTGAATCGCTTTTATCCGCTGCATCAGAGTCAGAGAAAGCCCAATTTCATTTTGTAAAAGCAAATGCTGCATTAGATCTTGCGGCTAAAAAAATGGATGCTGCTTCCAATTTAAAGTTAGCTGCTAATTCATACAAACAAGTGTTAGCTATTGAAAAAGCATCGGGTAAATCAAAATACACAGAGCAAGCAACTGCGGGTATAGCCAATGTTAAAAACAGCTTGATAAATAATGCGGTTGATGAAGGCAACCAAAAGAACTACCTTGCAGGTTCACAGTTTTTATATACAGCCTACGAAATTGACAATTCCGATTTAGAAAAATTGTATTTCGCAGCCAGTTATGCGGTAAATGGTCAAGATTACGACACGGCTTTGGGTTACTACAACGAGCTCAAAAAATTAAACTATTCAGGTGAGGGCATGGCCTACTATGCAAAGAATGTGCTGAATGAGCAAGAAGAGTTTTTTTCAAACAAAGAAGATCGAGACAGTAAAGTAAAATTGAAATTGTATACGGATCCGCGTGACGAAGCGATCCCTTCTAAACGAGGAGAGATTTACAAAAACATTGCCTTAATCTTGTTGCAAAAAAACCAAACAGAAGCCGCTAAATTAGCCTTGGCTGAAGCGCGCGTAGCGAATCCAGATGATACGTCATTAACTTTAGCAGAAGCCGATATTTATTTACAACTTCAGGATTTTGTTACGTACAAAAAATTAATTTCTGAGGTGTTGGCTAAAAATCCCAATGATGCTGATTTGGTATACAATTTGGGTGTAATTGCTTCTAAAAATGATCCCGTTGCAGCCGAACAATATTACAAACGTGCCATCGAAATCAAGCCTGACTATGTGAATGCCTATTTGAATTTAGCGATCCTTACCTTGGATGGCGAGAAAAAATTGGTTGATGAAATGAATAAATTGGGTACATCAGATAAGGATATGAAAAAGTATGATGTACTTAAAAAACAACGTGATGGTTTATTTCTTGCCTCAATCCCCTATTTAGAGAAGGCCTTAGAACTTAATCCGGACAATGCTGATGTCGCTACAACATTGCTTAATGTATATGGTGCATTAGAAATGATGGACAAAAAAAAGGCATTGAAAGCAAAACTGAACGCTGCAAAATAATTTCAGTACAAGACAATTTTAAACAAAAAAGCCATCTAATTAGATGGCTTTTTTTGTGGAGTTTGGAAAATTTACTCTTTTGTGATTTTTACCGTTTCAGTAGTTGAACTAGTTTGCACCTTAAATAAATAGGTTCCTGGCGTTAAGAACTCTGTATTTAACAGGGCTTTGCGTTCGTTTATATTTTGATGCAAAACCATTTGACCCAATAGGTTGTATGCGCTAATGGATTGAATTGTTTCAACGGCATCAAAATGCAAAACATCTTTTGTTGGGTTAGGGTAGTAGATGAATTTGCTTTTTGTTACCTGAGTGGTTGATAAATTGGCACACGTAACAGTTGCAGTAAATCCTGGAGCAGTATTGGCTCCGTCAGAATAAAATACAAAGGTTAATTTTCCTGAAGGGTCGGTAGATGTTACGGTTCCTGGAGAATTCGTGCCTGTAAATCCATATTGCTCCACTATAAATGGTGAGCTTGTGCTTGGACCATTATAAATAGTTAATCGATCAATACCATTTTCTAAATTGAACGAGGTAAACGTTACTGAAACCTGATCACCTGCATTTACCGGATTCATGGTAGTAGTGTAATATTCGCTGTTGCTGTAATTGCCTGTTGGACCTCCGGTATCAAAAAACACACCATCTACGCAGTGATTGATAAGGGTATTAAAGGGCTTGGTTACCAAATTTGAAAAGCTGTTGCCAGCGCAACTTGCACGTACATAAAAATCATATGATCCAAATGAGTCCAATCCTTGTACAGTGTAAGAAGTTGTGTTTACTGTAGTATAGGCACCTGTTGCAGGATTTCCTGCTGGCACTACTAAAACTTCAAAAAAGTCAGAACCATTTGGATTTGTCCAGCTAAAGGTTGCACCACTTGTTGTTATATTTGATACAGTAACTACAAGATTTGAACTACATGCTGTTGTAAATGAGTTCACACTTGAAAACTCAGAGAATCCACATTCGTTGGCTGCTTTAACTCGCCAATAATAGGTTGTTCCAAACAATAAGTTGTTCAAAGCCAATTGTGTAGTTAGTGTAGTATACGTTTGTATGGCAGCTGAAAATGAAGGATCAGTTGACATTTCGACAGCATAACTTGCAATATTATCTCCCATGTTTTCCCATGATAGCGTGGTGGTGTTGGTTGCAATTAACGCATTGTCTACTGGCGTTGATAATGATGGGCCTATAAGTTGTGGACTTTGAATAATAAGGGTATAAAATAAGTTGGTTACCGTAGAGCCACTTGTTGCAGCTACTATCAAATTATAGGTTCCAGCTTGAACATTCTCAAGGTTAGTAAGCGTAAGTTCATTGCTGCTTGATGCATTCAAATTGTTTGATGCAAAACTAGCAACAACACCAGCAGGTACGCCTTCAACACTGAATTCGGCAATTCCACTAAATGTTGGATTGGCTTCCAATTGAAATTGAAATGAAGTACTAGCGGTTCCTTGACAAATTTGGTTGATCATTTTATCGTTTGAGGACAGTAAAATGGATTTGCCTTTTATGTTACTGAGTAGCAATGAGTATTTTTGCAAGGCATTCATTAGATTGCCTTTGTGATTTATTGTCACGGTATAGGTACCAGCCCCGGCTGCAACATCAATTTTCTCTACATTATCTACAAAATTATCTGCTTTTGTAGCTGCAGCTGTTACAGTTTCCGGGTTTAACCTCCAGGGGAAATTAACGGTATTTCCATTTGTTATTCTAAAATCCAAATCATTTACCAATGCAGGCGCAAAAAAATCAGTTATAGAATTAGTAACAATAGTTCCTGTAGGATCAGTCCAACAAACTGTACCATTAATTGCTTTGGTATCGTCATTGGGCTCAAAGTTAAAGGTATATGAGTTTCCTTGATTCAAGGTATTTTCTTTAATCATGGTGTCTATACCATCATTAGTAATATGAACAGCAGCTCGTTCAGCATTCAATAATCCCCAACCAAAACGGTAATCTGGTCCTGCAGATCCACCTGCTTCATCGGCAGTATGAATGGCTAGACCACGCAAGGTAGCCGAACGCATAAATCCGCCTTTCACATTTTTATAATGTTGCTGAATCAACAGTAAAGTGCCAGCTACATTGGGTGAAGACATTGATGTACCACTATAGGAAGAATAAGACGAATCTGAACTTGCAGTACACGAACGAACATTTACTCCTTTACCGCAAATGTCGGGCTTAACGCGTCCATCATCGGTTGGCCCCCAACTACTAAAGCTAGACATTGTTACACTGCTAGGTGAGGTATAGTTGTTTACTTGATTCACTGCAGCCACAATTAAGCCATTTTTGGAAGTGCTTTTTCCAGATAATAAATCATAACCGTTTTTTGTTGTATTATAACCCGCATTTCTAGAATTTCCTGCCGAATTTACAAACAAATAATAGGGTGCATTAAACATAATATTGTCAAAGGTTTTGGCGTCTGCATCGTATTTTCCCCATTTGTACACTGGTACTGTAGCAGGGTCATTTCCGTAGGAATGATTTGAAACCAAAAGCCCATTTGCGGCTGCTTGTGTTACTTCAAACGTATCGGTTGTCCAATCATATGCTCTTAAGTTGGCTTGTGAGGCCATGCCTTTAGCAGTAGCACTTGCAGTTCCTCCCATAACAGTTCCAGATACGTGTGTGGCATGGTCAGAAGTTGAAGTAGGATTGTCCACTTGTGTTACTCTTCCAGCAATTAATTGATGCGTACTTCGCACTCTTCCGCCGTCCCACACACCAACAGTCATGTTCTGACCGTCCAATTGAAGGCCTAAACTTCCACCAGTATTTAAACGATTTGCTCGGGTGGTAATCGCAGCGCCTGCATTAAATGTGGTGTAATAGATTGGGTTGTCAAATTCATCAACGCTTACCAATTCAGCTTTTCCGCCATTGGGCTTGACTATAAATTCTTCCCAGCCTTTTACAGCGGCCAATTCCATTGCTTTAAGCTTATTGGTTTTGTAAATCGAATCATATATGGGTGCCAAACGATTTAGCTCAGCTACATTGGTCTCAGCAATAATTTTTACTTTATCTGCTTCGGTTTGAGCATACGAATTATGCAAAAAAGAGAGCAAAAGCAAGGCAATAAATTTTGATTTCATATTATTTGGTAATAAAATTAGGCTAAAGTACTATTATATTTAAAACGAAAACGGTTGATTTAAGTTAACAACTGTTAAATTATTTTTTTGATTACACGTAATTTATGGGTGTGTTTATTCAGGTCGGCGTTGTAAATACCCAGGTGATCCAATCGATCGATGCGTACTTTCCCGCTAGCATGGATGATGTAGTTGTCGTCCATGATGATGCCCACATGAATAATTTTTCCCTCTTCATTGTCAAAAAAGGCCAAATCTCCAGCTTCACTTTCTTCAATGAAACTCAAGGGTACACCTTGTGCTGCTTGCTGAGATGCATCGCGAAATAATCTATATCCGTTTAATTTGTATACCATCTGTGTAAACCCAGAACAATCAATACCAAATGGTGTTTTTCCACCCCACAAATAAGGTGCATTTACATACATAAAAGCGGTTTCAATTAAGTTAGACTTGGCTTGAATGCCTTCCAGTTTTAATCCGTCAAAACTCATTTGTTGCAGATTGATGCTTGTATTTGATAAAAAAGATACAGACGCACCCAAGGTTATAGGCAACAACTGATTGTTTCCATAGGAAATATATTCAACCAAATCTCCATTTAAAACAATTGGTATATCAGAAAGGGTTTTGAATTCGGAAGCTGAAATGGTTTGAAATTGTTTTTCGTCAATCCACCCTTCATACTGGTCGAAATGCAATTTAATTTTGCGCCATTGTTTTTGTGTTTCAAGAATTTCAAAATGCTCTCCAAAGAGAATTTGAGACACAATTTCACTTCGGTCAGATGGTTCTAACCGAAGAGGAATGACCGCTAAATTGCAAATTCCAAACATGTTGTATTTGTTTAATTAGGCGCGTTCTAATACAATTGCAGAAGCTCCACCGCCGCCATTACAAATGGCTGCTGCACCTAATTTGGCATTATTTTGTTTCAAAACATTGATCAAGGTAATAATGATGCGTACGCCCGAACATCCCAATGGATGTCCTAAAGAAACTGCGCCACCATTTACATTTACTTTGTTGTTGTCCAATCCTAAAATCTGAGCATTGGCCAAACCAACCACCGAGAATGCTTCGTTAAATTCAAAAAAGTCAACATCTGAAACACTTAGTCCTACTTTGGCCAAGGCTTTTGGAAGTGCTTTTGCAGGAGCAGTTGTAAACCATTTTGGTTCTTGCGCGGCATCGGCATAACTCTTGATGTAAGCCAAGGGAGTTAGTTTCAATTCGAGCGCTTTTTCTTCGCTCATTAAAATAACAGCACCGGCTCCGTCATTGATGGTTGATGCATTGGCTGCTGTAACGGTTCCTTCTTTGGTAAAGGCCGGATTTAAACTGGGTATTTTGTCCAATTTTACATTGGTAAATTCTTCGTCTTTGCTCACAATTACGGGTTCTCCACGACGTTGCGGAACAGCTACAGGAACTACTTCGTCGTCAAATTTTCCTTCGCTCCAAGCTTTAGCCGAACGCTCATACGATTGTATGGCAAAAGCATCTTGCGCTTCGCGGCTTATTTTGTATTCTGTAGCACATAAATCGGCAGAAACGCCCATAGCATTGTTGTCATAAGCATCCGATAAACCATCGCGTTGCATGCCATCAACCAAAGTGGCAGGGCCAAATTTATAGCCGTTGCGTAGGTGGGTATAGTGTGGAATCATACTCATGTTTTCCATTCCTCCCGCTACTACTATCTCTGCATCACCAGCCATAATGGCTTGCGCAGCTTGCATCACGGCTTTCATGCCCGAGGCACATACTTTATTTACAGTAGTTGCAATTACTGAATTTGGTAATCCAGCATGCAGCGCTGCTTGACGAGCAGGGGCTTGACCTACTCCGGCTTGAACCACATTTCCCATAATTACCTCATCAATTAGGGAAGGATCCAAATTAATTTGTGCCAAAGCACCTTTAATGGCAGCAGCACCCAAATGCGGTGCAGAAACGGTTGATAAAGCGCCCATAAAACTTCCAATTGGGGTTCGGGCAGCAGCTACAATAACTACTTTTTTGTTCATGTTTGTTGGTTTTGTATTAGGTTCTCACTTTGGTCGCGAATTTAACCAAATTAAATTACACGCAAATGGTTTTGACTGAAAAACAAGGTATTTAAACCAACCAATTTATCCATTAAAATAGAAGTATAACTGTGAATAAAAAAATAAAAAAAATACTATTGATTGAAATTTTATTTCACGCAAAAAAGTAGATTTACAATTTACCATTTCAATTAGTTAATCTCGTTTATGGAAGATTCTTTACCCGAAATAGATTCTCAAACAACAATTAAGGAATCTTTTGTTGTACCTAAAAATAGTTGGTTGTATCCGTCTGAAAATTCAAATTTACTTGAAAAAGGAGTTGTTCTTGATGATAAATTATATGCTACACCTGAAATAGATTCTACTGCGCTTGCTCTTAGGACTTATCGTGTATATGTTATTAATTCAATTAAAAAGTAAGATTTTTTGTTTGTCGGTAGACATGGGTAAAAAAAATAATCTCATTTATTGAATTAGGAGGCTGTTGATTCTAGTGAATGTAGAATGATTTTGCTGGCGCAACATTCGTTCACGTTTAGTAATGTTATTTTGAAAGCTGAATTTTTTAATCAACAAGTAATCACAACGCCCAAAGGCATTGTGCAAAGCTCATGTTAAAGGATTTTGCTGGCGCAACATCCTTTAACGTTCCGCTTTGAAAACAAAAAAAGAGTAAAAACGCTCAAGTGAACTTGGACGTTTTTACTCTTGTTTTTGTTTATTCGTGAACGCAGAAGGATTCGAACCTTCGACCGCCTGCTTAGAAGGCAGGTGCTCTATCCAGCTGAGCTATGCGTCCGTTGTCGGGGTGGCAGGATTCGAACCTGCGGCCTCCTGCTCCCAAAGCAGGCGCGATAACCGGGCTACGCTACACCCCGAAGGATAACTTAGCGGAGAGTAAGGGATTCGAACCCTTGGTACAGTTTCCCATACGCATGTTTAGCAAACATGTCCTTTCGGCCTCTCAGGCAACTCTCCAAGCTCAAAGAACGAATTCATTTTAGCGGTTGCAAACTTAACTTTTCATTCGTTATCTAACAACAAAAACGGGCTTTTTTTTTCGTTTTTTTTGTAGTTTATAGTAATGGCTTTAAAGTCAATAGAATACTTCAATTTAGTATTTCTAGATGTGTGAATAATTTGAATTTGAAAGTAAATGTATTGTGTAATACAACAAATG
>VEQT01000084.1 GCA_018883065.1 Flavobacterium sp. | reverse complement strand
CCGTGATCCTGAAGAGGGGATGTTACTCAAAAACCTTTCCTTTTTTTTCAAAAAATGAGACCGTTTTTTTATACCCAAACCGGACAAGCGAGCTTGGGGTATCTAAAAGAGGATTACTCCGTGATCCTGAAGAGGGGATGTTACTCAAAAACCTTTCCTTTTTTTTCAAAAAATGAGACCGTTTTTTTATACCCAAACCGGACAAGCGAGCTTGGGGTATCTAAAAGAGGATTACTCCGTGATCCAGAGTTAGGGGATGTTACTCAAAAACCTTTCCATTTTTTTTCAAAAAATGAGACCGTTTTTTTATACCCAAACCGGACAAGCGAGCTTGGGGTTTGGGTATAAAAAAACCTCCCAGCTTCGCTGAAAGGTTTTTGGTCGGGGTGGCAGGATTCGAACCTGCGGCCTCCTGCTCCCAAAGCAGGCGCGATAACCGGGCTACGCTACACCCCGAAAAGTGTCTGCAAATATAGCACTTAAATTGAGTTCACCTAATTTATTTTGCTTTAAAAAAAGCAAAATGTTGAATTGTAAAAACAAGTAAAAAGAAAATATAAGCTCAATTAAATTTCTATTTTTGTATGGCAAATTTAAAAACAACCTTAGATGCTTATCATTGGAATTGCAGGAGGAACAGGCAGTGGAAAAACCACCGTTGTACATCAAATCATGAATGAATTGCCCCATACCGAAGTGGGCATAATTTCACAAGACTCCTATTACAAAGCCAACCACAACATGACCTATGATGAGCGAGCACAAATAAACTTCGATCATCCCAGGGCTATTGATTTTGATTTATTGGTTCAACACCTTAAAGAGCTAAAAGCAGGTAAAAACATTGAACAACCTGTGTATTCATTTGTGATTCACAACCGAACTGATGATAGTGTTCTAACTCATCCCCGTAAAGTGATGATTGTGGAAGGAATATTGATTTTAACCAATCCGGAACTACGTGATTTATTTGATATTAAAATCTTTGTTCATGCCGATTCTGACGAGCGCTTGATTCGTCGATTAAAACGCGATATTGCTGAACGAGGTCGAGACATGGATGAAGTGATTTCACGTTATCAAACCACCTTGAAACCCATGCATCAGCAATTTATAGAGCCCACTAAAGCTTTTGCTGACATCATTATTCCAAACGACAAATACAACACCGTAGCAATTGACGTGGTTCGCGCAGTAATAAACCAACGATTAACCTAACTAATCCATGGAAGAACACGAAGCAGAATCAGCTCCAACTATCAACAAATGGGTGCCATACCTAAAAAACAAATACGTATGGGTATTGTTGTTTTTTTGTGTCTGGATGCTGTTTTTAGATAATTATTCGCAATTGGAACACCGTGTCCTTAACAAAGAAATAAAAGAGTTAGAAACGAATAAAAAATACTATCAAGACGAGATTCGCAAAGATCAAAACCAAATCAATGCGCTCAAAGACCCAAACCAAGTTGAGAAATACGCCCGCGAAAAGTACTTCATGAAAAAACAGAATGAAGACATATACGTGATTGCGATTGATTCAACTCCAGCCAAATAAATTATATCAACCCACTACTACATGTCAAAACCTTTATTTTCTGATTTCGAAGCAGTCTCCTCCAAACAATGGAAGCAACAAATTCAATTTGAACTCAAAGGGGCCGAATACAACGATACGGTAGTCTGGGATTCGCCCGAGGGCATTCGTGTAAAACCTTTTTACCATCAAGATGCAGATACTATACAGCCAATCAGTTCTAGTCAAGCATCCGCTTGCAAAATTGGACAGGCCATTTTTGTATTTGACTTGGACAAAAGCATAGCTCGAGCCAAGGACACAGTTACTCGTGGAGCAGAATCATTGCATTTTAAGATAGACAATCCCGAAATTGATTGTATCAAACTGCTAACATCAATTGCTGATTTGGCGGTACCCATTCATATTCAATTTGGATTTTTGGAAGCCAATGCGATTCAAAAAATCAACGAGTTTGCACAAAACTACCCACAGCCGATTGCAATTTACAACGACCCTATTGGTTATTTTGCTCGTGAAGGCAATTGGCATTTGGGTTCTGCCGATAATTTTGAACTCCTAAAATCGATTGAAGCCCAACTAAAATGCAGTTACTTAAGCATTGATGCCGCTTTATTTCAAAATGCAGGCGCAAATATGGTGCAGCAAATTGCTTATAGTTTGGGCCAAGCCAATGAGTATTTTAACCGATTGAGTTGTCGTCAACCACTCGTTTTTCAATGGGCCGTGGGCAGTAATTACTTTTTTGAAATCGCCAAATTGCGTGCCTTTCGCAGCCTGTTTAAACTTATCGCTCAGGAATACAACCACACGCACGAATGCCATATCGTAGTAACTCCATCCAAACGCAACAAAACGATTTACGACTACAACGTGAATATGTTGCGAACCACAACCGAATGCATGAGTGCAATTCTCGGAGGAGCAGATACAATAATCAATTTGCCTTATGACGCATTATATCATAAAGACAACGAATTTGGCGACCGTATTGCCCGCAACCAATTGCTGATTCTGAAGCACGAAAGTTATTTGGATAAAGTAGATAATCCGGCCGATGGCAGTTATTACATTGAAAGTCTCACCCAACAACTGGCTGAAAAATCGCTGACTTTGTTTCAAGAAATAGAATCCCAAGGAGGCTTTTTACAACAATTGAAAGAAGGAGTGATTACCCGAAAAATTCAAGAAAGTTCCGCCAAAGAACAGGCCTTATTTGACGAAGGAAAAACGGTATTATTGGGTACAAACAAACACCCGAATAAAGCTGATCGCATGAAACACGATTTGGAATTGTTTCCATTTGTGAAAATCAAGGGACGAAAAACTCTGATTACGCCGATTATTGAAAAACGATTGGCTGAACACGTTGAACAGGAACGCTTGCAAACAGAAAAGTAAAGAAACGAACGATGAAAAGGAAAGATTTACAGCATTTACAAGTTCCAAAAGCTAGTCAAGCACCTACAGCTACTGGCGTTTTTACTACAGCAGAAGCCATTAATTTGCAACAAAGTTACACGCAAAAAGATGTAGAATCCCTTGAACATATGGATTTTGGCGCCGGTTTTGCACCCAATTTACGCGGGCCGTATGCCACCATGTATGTGCGTCGTCCGTGGACCATTCGACAATATGCAGGATTTTCTACAGCCGAAGAAAGCAACGCGTTTTACCGACGAAATTTAGCTGCCGGACAAAAAGGACTATCTGTTGCCTTTGATTTGGCTACCCATCGTGGCTACGATTCCGATCACGAACGCGTGGCAGGTGATGTAGGAAAAGCCGGCGTAGCGATTGATTCGGTCGAAGACATGAAAGTTTTGTTTGATCAGATTCCACTCGACGAAATGTCGGTTTCGATGACCATGAATGGTG
>VEQT01000012.1 GCA_018883065.1 Flavobacterium sp. | reverse complement strand
GGTTTGTATACGCCGTGCACATTTCCAAACGCGGCGGCAATTGTAAATCGAGGACTTACTTTCATTAATTCTTCATAGGCGTAAGCCACCTCTTCTGGTTGAGTATACAATTTTGAGCTGTCCACATCGGAATTATCTACCCCATCTTCTTCGCCTCCTGTAATTCCCAATTCAATTTCTAGCGTCATACCCATTTTGCTCATTCGGGCCAAATAGCTTGAACAAATTTCAATGTTTTCATGAAGCGGTTCCTCTGACAAATCAATCATGTGTGAACTAAACAAAGGCTTTCCAGTAGCAGCAAAATGTACTTCGCTGGCGTCAAGTAATCCGTCTATCCAAGGCAATAAGTTTTTGGCGCAGTGATCGGTGTGAAGAATTACGGTTGCGCCATAGGCTTCAGCCAAAGCGTGTATGTGTTTGGCACCAGCAATTCCTCCAGCAATAGCCGCTTTTTGGTTCTCGTTTGACAAGCCTTTTCCTGCATTAAAAATAGCACCTCCATTTGAAAACTGAAGAATTACGGGTGCATTGAGTTTTGCAGCAGTTTCTAGTACGCCATTAATTGTACTTGATCCAGTAACATTTACTGCGGGTAAAGCGAATCCTTTTTCCTTGGCATAACGGAAAATTTCTTGTACTTGATCACCTGTAGCAACACCAGGTTTAATAGTATGGGCCATGTTTTTTGAGTTAAAAATTGAGGGGCAAAAATAACAATTAATCCATTTAGAATGGGTAATTAATTCCAATATTTACAACTCCATTACTGAAATTATAATCTCTAAACCACTTTTTTGCAGTTAATTCCGCAGGGTTATAGGTCTTAAATCCAAAATCCAAACGCACTACAAAAAAATTGAAATCATATCGCAATCCAAAACCAGAACCCACTGCAATTTCTTGTAAAGACTGCATGCCTTTGAAAATTGCTTTTTCATCGGTTACGTTGTCGAATACATTCCAAATGTTACCGGCATCTATAAATAAAGCGCCATTGACTTGTCCAAATAGATTAAAACGGTGCTCTAAATTGGCAGCCAATTTAAAGTTTGCTTCATTAAAATCATTTACAGCTGAAGTTCTTCCGGGTCCCAACGAATAGGATTGCCACGCCCGGTTGTCATTTGACCCTCCTGAAAAATAACTGCGCGAAAAGGGAATATTATTGGAGTTTCCATAGGGAATGGCAATCCCCACAAAACTCCTAAAGGCCAGTATATTTTTATGGTTCAGATCCCAGTGTTTTACGTATTCTACTTCAGTCTTTACATACTGAGAAAATTCCACACCAAAAATGTTTCGATTGCCATCTGCATTGATAAATTTATCCGATGATTTGGTGAGTAATGACAACACATTTCCAGCCAATTCTAACTTCGATTTTACGCCGTGAAATGTCTCGTCAGTTGCGTCGCTCTTTGATGTTTTGGAATAGGTATAACTCGAGGCCAAAATAAAGTTATTCTCTGTAAGTCTACGTCTTCGTTCGTTGATACTGCTAATTATTTTTTTATCACCATCCGTTGGAATTAACGTAGGATTTTCTCCCAATACCGCATTGATAAAGCCATCTGTTCCTTGGGGAATACTAAGACTACCATTCGAAAAGAAGGCAGGATCAGCATTGTATCGAATGGCCAAGTTGTTTAAGGTAGTATAAGATGAATTGTATACGTTAAAATAATTTGCCGTATTGATGTTTTTGATGTATTGGATGTTGAATAAATCAAACTTCACCGACGCATTTTTTATGGGTGACCAATTGTATGCAAGTGATCCACTCACATTTTCCTTATCCAAACCAATATTTTCCTGTTTAGAAAATCCTAGATTCATTTGGGAGGAGGGAATCATACTTTTTGGGATTATTTTTTCGGGATTGAAAAAGATAAAAATCCGCGGAAAACTCAATTTAAGGTCTACTCCATATTCTAATACGTTAAAAAATCGATCGTTTGATGCGGCCAAATCTTTAGAAGATCCTATATTGCCTCGTGCAGCAATCTCAAAGGTTTCAGCTCCATTAAACACATTTCGAATGGCAAAAGAAGTGTTTGCTGAAATTCCAAAATCTTGAATGTTAGAATGGGTTAACGAAAGCGACGGGGCAAAGGTAAATTTAGGCCGTTGTGTTAAGTAAATATTTGCAACCAAAGCTTGTTGTGTGGAGTCGTTTTTGTCAATCTCGTATTGTATAGTGGGGTAATTAAATACTTTAAGGTTGTTTAAATACCGGGTTGTTAGCGTTGATTTTGTGTCAGAGAACAAACTGCCTTTGGTGATAAACACGGCATCAGTGATTGCTTTTGGCTTGTATTTAAGCGCTTTGGCACTAAACAAATTAAAATTGCCAAAGGTGGTTTTTACACTATCATTTAGTACGGCATTGGCTTTGCTGGCTTTATAATCGGTGTAAATGTTAACGGCACTAATTTTGTACAGACCAAACGCTTTTGTTTTTGTGCTGTCATTTTCTCGGTAGGAGTAGTCGCCAATTTTAAGTGTCAAGTTGGCTTTTTTATTTGTGTTGATGGTGTCAATGTCATATGAAATGTAATTCTGTTGAAACTGGTAGGCTCCGTTGTTGCGAAAGTAGTTGGTAATTCTACTGCGTTCATTTTCTAAATTGGCGGTTGTATACACCTGCTTGGTTTTTACCAAAGACATTTCTTTTTTTAGTCTATATAATGAATCCAATGCGGGACTTGTAATAGCAAGAGCTAAACTGTCAATCATATATGGTTTTCCGGTAGTAACGGTGTACTTAATTTTAGCTTTTTTGGGCCCTACAGAATCTACAGTAAATCCAGTTTTTACATCAAAATACCCCAGGTTAAAATAATAGGATTGCAAGCGATTAGCTGATTTTTGAGCACTTTTTTCATCAATAATTGTGGGTGGTTCGCCATTGTCTCGCAAAAAGTTATGTATACCCGCATACCAAAAAGATTGACCCATGCGATTTACTTGTTTGGCAGATAGCCATTTGGATTGTCGTTTGTATTTGGCCGGATTTTTAATGTATTTGGCTTGGTAAATGGAGTCGTGATTTAGTTGAGCCAAGTTGTATAAATTGAGCCGTAAATGGTAGCCGGCTAATGCCGAATTGGGTTTTTGATACAATAAATTGGTAATCAATTCAGACTTTTCAGGAATGCCGTTTACCAATACAGTGTTTTTTGTAAGTAACTTTTTGCCTTGTGGAACCCGCTTTACTGTGTTGCAGGCAGAAATGACACCCACGATTAGAATAAATAATGATATTTTTGCGGTAGTATTTCTCAAAGGGAGTTGTAATTTAATCCAAAAGTACATTATTTCTATGGTTAGTAAAAACCAAATAAAATTAATCAGTAGTTTACAACAAAAAAAGCACCGAATTAAGGAGCAACTATTTGTTTCTGAAGGAATTAAATGTATTCAAGAATTGTTAAATGCTTCATTTGAGCCAGTATATTTATTTGCCACAGCACCCGTTTTTCCCGAAGAATACGCTAGCAATGTAACCTACGTTTCGGCTACCGAACTCCAAAAAATGTCTGCTTTGAGTTCAGCCAATACGTGCTTGGCAGTGTTTAAAATACCGCAAACCAAACAAAGGCATGAGCGAGGATTAATTGTAGCCCTTGATGATGTGCGCGATCCAGGCAATTTAGGAACCATCATCAGATTATGCGATTGGTTTGGTATAGAACAACTCTTTTGTTCAGCTGAGACAGTTGATGTGTACAATCCAAAAGTGGTGCAAGCTACAATGGGATCAATTGCTCGGGTAGCTGTACATTACCTCGATTTGCCAAGCCTTATTGCTTCAACTCATTTACCGGTATTTGGAACTTTTATGGATGGAAAATCCATTTACGATAGCACTTTACCAGATTCAGGAATTATAGTTATGGGCAATGAAGCCAACGGTATTTCTGCAGAAATCAGCGAAATGATAACCAAACGTATTTCCATACCCAAGTTTGGTACGCTTCAACAAACCGAAAGCCTAAACGTAGCTACGGCTACAGCAATTGTGCTTAGTGAGTTCAAAAGAAGTTAGCTATTATTTGGCTTAATGAAACGTAAAGTTTACCAATATGGCCCTGGTCTTCATTGAATTGATGTTGCTGGTCCAAGGACTTAGTGGATCAGTGTCGCGAACCAATTCATCACCGAGTCCAAACACTCCACGAATAGACGGAGAGAATTTAAAGTATTCCATGTACAAATCAATCCCAAAACCCAGTTCGTAGTTCTTTGTCCATTGTTGTACACGAAATTTGCCTTGCATGTTGTCGTCAATCGATTTGGAATTGCTCGATAAATTTAAGGTTGTTGACACCCCACCCAACAAGTACGGACGAATGTTGCCCGTTCGTTTTGATGAAAATTTTAGCAATAATGGAAAATGAATATAAGTAGCCGGAACTTTTCGCTCGGCATCTGTTGCATCTGAAAAGTTTGGAAAAACAAGGTTTCGTGTGGTGTAATACAAGCCCGGTTCAAAGCGCAGATTAATATACTCTTGGAGTTTTAAATCACCAACTAAACCAACATTAAATCCAGTAGTTTGATTTACAGTAACATCAGCTGCAAGTTCTTTGTAGTCAATGGCATAATCATACATGCTAAATCCTAAAAAATAACCCCAATGCACCCGTTGTTTGTCAAAATTTTCTAAGTTAACAATTGGGTCTTTGCTAAACATTCCTTTTACTCCCTGCGCCGAAAGACCGAGAGTAAACAATACCAGTAAACCAAGTAGTAGCTTTTTCATGCTTTATTTTGTTGCTGTATATATGGATGCAACCCCAAAGGTTTGTGGTTTCGCATGTATTTTAACAAACCCAGTTTGGCGTAAAATAGTACACAAGGCCTCTCCAAAAGGAAAAGCCGCCGCCGATTTTGACAAATAGCCATAGGCTTGATTGTCTTTGGACAACAGTTTTCCGATAAGTGGTAAAATCCATTTGGTGTAAAAGAAATACCCTTGTTTAAAAGGAAACTTTGTTGGATTTGATGTTTCTAGTATTACAAAAACTCCTCCTGGTTTAAGTACGCGTAGTATTTCGCTTAAACCCACCGATAAATGTTCAAAATTTCGAATGCCAAAAGCCACTGTGATGGCGTCAAAGCTATTGTCTTCAAAAGGCATTTGCTCAGAATCGGCTAATACCATTTCAATTTTGTGGTCCAACTTTTGCTGATTAATTTTTTGTTGTCCCACTGCAAGCATGCCTGCAGAAATGTCTAAGCCAATTATTTTTTCTACACTACTTTGAGCCATTAGCAAAGCCAAATCACCTGTGCCAGTAGCAATGTCAAGTATACGTTTGGGTTGATTTGCCGTAGCCAATGCCACTACTTTTTTTCGCCACTTTTTATCAATTCCAAACGAGATCACTCGGTTTAACCCGTCATAATTGCCTGCTATAGTGTCAAACATTTGTGCAACCTGCTCCTTCTTGCTTTGTGAGGCCGAATTATAGGGGGTGATGTGCGGATTCATGATTTTTTTTGCAAATATACTATTCTGTACTCAATGCACTTGTACTTTTTTCGTAACGCTGAAATCGATAAGCATAGGCGTGACGTTCATCGGCGGGATGTGCTTCATCTGAAACTAATTTCCATTCAGCTGGATTGATTTCAGGGAAAAAAGTATCGGCTTCCATTTGGGTTTCCACTCGGGTTAATTCAATTCGTTCAGCTTGGGAAATGGCTTGACTGTATATTTCTCCGCCTCCAATCACAAAAGCGTCATCACCAGTGGGTACTTTGGCAAATGCAGCATCTAAGTTGTTTGCCACCAGCACGCCCTCTTTTTGCCAATCTGCATTTCGACTAATGACAATGTGCGTGCGATTGGGCAAAATTCCAGGTAAACTCTCAAATGTTTTTCGTCCCATAATTACATGATGACCCGATGTGATTGCCTTAAAATGTTTGAAATCATTGGGTAAATGCCACAACATTTGATTGTCTTTTCCTAGTTCGTTGCGCAGGCCAACGGCGGCAATAAGTGTTATCATAACCTATGATTTTTCGTGCGTAAAAGTAGACATTATCAAACGATTTTTTCACGCTTTTGGTATGTAAGATATTTCGTAAAGTTAAATGGCTCGACAAAGACCAGCTGGATTGAATGCGTCTTGATTATACCGCAACAGCCCCTTTAATATGCGGGTGTGGATCGTATCCTTCTAAAGTAAAATCATCAAAAGTAAACTCAAAAATGTCTTTAACAGCTGGATTCAACTTCATGGTGGGTAATGGTCTAGGCTCGCGTGACAATTGCAATTCCAACTGCTCAATATGGTTGGTGTAAATGTGCGCGTCTCCAAATGTATGGATGAATTCACCTACTTGCAACTCACATACTTGAGCAATCATCATGGTGAGTAATGCATAGGAGGCAATGTTAAACGGCACGCCCAAAAAGATGTCCGCTGAGCGCTGGTAAAGCTGGCACGAAAGTTTACCATTGGCTACATAAAACTGAAAAAAGGCGTGACAAGGCGGCAAAGCTACTTTGCCATTGGCTACGTTTTCGGCAAATGATTGTGTAGTATCTGGTAATACAGATGGATTCCAAGCAGAAATGAGTAATCTTCGGCTATTGGGATTGGTTTTGAGGGATTCAATCAATTCAGCGATTTGATCAATTTCCTCGTTGTTCCAATTGCGCCATTGGCGGCCGTAAACAGGACCCAAATTACCTGCTTCATCGGCCCATTCGTCCCAAATTTTTACCCCGTTTTCTTGTAAATACGTCACGTTGGTGTCGCCTTTTAAAAACCACAACAACTCGTAAATAATTGATTTAAGGTGTAATTTTTTGGTAGTCACCATAGGAAATCCTTCACTCAAATCAAAACGCATTTGGTAGCCAAAAACACTTTTGGTTCCAGTTCCGGTGCGATCGCCTTTAAAGGTTCCTGTTTCGAGTACGTGCTTTACTAAGTCGTGGTATTGTTTCATGCGTTTGACAAATTTTGGTCTTCGCGTTTTGAAATTTCATCGCGAATATGAGCTGCTTTTTCATAGTCTTCTTGCTGAATTGCGTTGTCTAATGACTCATACAATTCTACGATTGAATGTTTAGCATAGACAGAAGTAGTCGTTTCTTCTGCTTCTTGATTTTCGTTTTCTTGCAATGGCATCAGCACATCATCGGCTAATTCATCCTCGTCGCTATTGCGGTTTGTGTTGAGGTGAACACCCGCTTTATCTAGGATATTGGGATAGGTAAAAATAGGTGCTGAAAATCGAAGGGCTAGGGCAATGGCATCCGAAGTTCGGGCATCGATTGCCTGTTCAATTCCGTCGCGTTCACATACAATACTGGAGTAAAACACCCCATCCACCAATTTGTGAATCAGAACTTTTTTGAGTTGAATATGAAAAGAATCTGCAAAATTTTTAAATAAATCGTGGGTTAGCGGTCGCGGGGGAGTAATTTCTTTTTCCATAGCAATGGCAATGGCTTGTGCTTCAAAAGCACCAATTACAATGGGTATTGTGCGGTTTCCGCCCACCTCATTGAGCACTAATGCATAGGCTCCATTTTGGGTTTGGCTATACGATATACCTTTTATGGATAATAAAATTAAACTCATGCTTGCAAAAGTAAGTGGATTTGATGAATACGCCAATACTTACAGGAAATAAAAAAGCCCTCTGAAATTCAAAGGGCTAGCGTATAGTAGAGCAACAATTATTGTGCCTTAAATGCTTTTAGTTTTTCAATCAATTGGGGAACCACTTCAAAAGCGTCACCCACTACGCCATAATCTGCTACTTTAAAGAAAGGAGCTTCAGGATCAGTGTTGATAACTACTTTAACTTTAGATGAGTTTACACCTGCAATGTGCTGAATGGCTCCCGATATACCGATGGCAATGTATAAATTAGTTGCAACAGGTTTTCCGGTTTGACCTACGTGTTCACTGTGTGATCGCCAACCCAAATCAGATACGGGTTTTGAACAAGCTGTAGCTGCTCCAAGTACAGTGGCTAATTCTTCAATCATGCCCCAGTTTTCGGGTCCTTTTAATCCTCTTCCAGCTGAAACTACAATATCCGCATCGGCTATGGTTACTTTTCCAGTTGATTTTTCAACTCCAGTAACGTCCACTTTTGACGCAGTTGCGGAGAGCGTAGGAACAAAATTCTCTTGCGTTGCAGCCCCAGTTGATGGGAATAAACCAAATGAATTTTTTGCTATGCTAATTACGTTGCAACTGTTATTTAATTCAGAAACCACGAATGCTTTGTTTGAAAAAGCGGTTCTTTTTAGGCGCAATGGACTTTGACTAGAAGGTAGTGAGACTACATTTGAGGCAAAGCCTGCACCTAAAAATATACTCAGCATGGGGCCAATGTATAAGCTATCTGTAGTGGCTGAAAGCACAACTAACGAACTGTTTTCTTTTTTGGCTGCCTGTTGCACGACCTCGGCATAATTGCGGGCGTTGAATTTATCAAGATCTGAATGTGATGCACAAATCACTTTGTCAACACCGTATGTGGCTAACTCACTGGTGTTACTGTTGTTTATGGTTATTGCAGTTACGGTTGTGCCCCATGATTCGGCTACTTTTTTGGCATAAGAAGCCAGTTCAAAAGCTACTTTTTTGAGTTTGCCATCAGCTGATTCTGCATAAATTAATATTGACATGTTTGTTGGTATTTAAAGATTAGGTTTGGCAAATGGTTAGATTACTTTGGCTTCGTTGTGCAACAAATTAATTAGCTCGTCTAGCTGGTCTGCAGCCACTAATTTTACTGCCGATTTGGCTGCTGGTTTTTCAAATTGTACGGATGAACTTTGTGCTGATGCATTTGCTTCAATTACAGTGAGCGTTTTGGTTCGTGCAGTCATAATCCCTCGCATATTCGGAATGCGAAGATCTTTCTCTTCTACCAATCCTTTTTGTCCACCAATAATTAAAGGCAATGAGGCTGTTAAAAATTCTTTTCCGCCGTCAATTTCACGGGCTGCTTTGGCTGTGTTTCCATCAATCGTTAATTCGATACACGAATTCACAAAGGAATAATCAAGTATGCCGGCCAACAAGCCAGGAACCATACCGCCATTGTAATCTAAGGATTCTTTACCTGCTATGATCAAATCATAAGCGCCATTTTGTATCACGTTTGCAAGGGCATTGGCTACAAAATAACCATCCACTGGGACGGCATTAACGCGAATAGCTTCATCTGCACCAATAGCAAGTGCTTTGCGTAAGGTTGGTTCGGTTTCTGGACCGCCCACATTTACAACCGTAATGTGTGCGCCTTGTTGTTCTTGAAACCAAATGGCTCGAGTAAGTCCAAATTCGTCGTTGGGATTGATTACAAATTGAACACCGTTGGTGTCAAATTCGGTATCAGCATTGGTAAAATTAATTTTGGAAGTAGTATCAGGAACGTGACTGATGCAAACTAATATTTTCATCGATTGGGCAAGTTTTTGTTAAAAATTCTGGACAAAATTAGCACATTAATTTCAAATAAAAAGCCCATTTTAGATAATATTCTGCCTATTATAACGATTTCGTAAACGATTCTTTTTTTGATCAAAACATACTGTGGTAATTTCAATTAAATATTGCGTTGAACTGATATAAAATATTTATTTTTGCTGCTCGAAATGAAGAAAAATAGCATTTCAATGCACCGTAATAACCGCAATTATTTATGAGAACGATACAATTTAGAGAAGCGATCGCCGAAGCCATGAGCGAAGAAATGCGTCGCGATGAATCAGTGTATTTGATGGGAGAAGAAGTAGCTGAATACAATGGAGCTTACAAAGCCTCTAAAGGCATGCTCGACGAATTTGGCCCTAAACGAGTAATCGATACGCCAATTGCCGAGCTTGGATTTGCCGGAATTGCAGTGGGATCTGCTATGAACGGTTGTCGTCCAATTGTAGAATACATGACTTTCAACTTTTCGTTGGTGGGGATTGATCAAATCATAAATAATGCAGCCAAAATGCGCCAAATGTCGGCGGGACAATTCCCTATGCCAATGGTGTTTCGCGGACCAACTGCTTCTGCAGGACAATTGGGTGCTACGCACTCGCAAGCGTTTGAAAATTGGTTTGCCAATACACCCGGATTAAAAGTGGTAGTTCCCTCTACCGTATATGATGCCAAAGGATTATTGAAATCAGCCATTCGCGATAATGATCCGGTTATTTTTATGGAATCGGAGCAAATGTATGGTGACAAAGGGGAGGTGCCTGAAGGCGAATACACGATTCCATTGGGCGTGGCTGATATTAAAAGAGAAGGATCAGATGTGACCATAGTATCTTTTGGAAAAATCATAAAAGAGGCGATAATCGCGGCTGACGAATTGGCAAAAGAAGGCATTTCATGTGAAATCATTGATTTGAGAACCGTACGTCCAATGGATTACGAAGCAATTCTGACATCAGTTAAAAAAACCAACCGCTTGGTTGTACTTGAAGAAGCCTGGCCATTTGCCAGTGTTGCATCAGAAATAACCTATATGGTACAAGAACGCGCCTTTGATTACTTGGACGCACCCATACAACGCATCACCACAGCTGATACACCTGCTCCGTATTCACCAACCTTATTGAAAGAATGGTTGCCGAATTCAAGCGATGTGGTAAAAGCTGTTAAAAAAGTAATGTACAAATAACAACTTATTACCGGGCTATTATTTTTTCAATTGGCCCGTTTAAAAAACCTATTTTTGAAACTTCATCAGTACGATTTGGTGAAGTTTTTTTTTGGCATGAAATACCTAATATCAGTTTGTGTTTTCTTTTTTGCATTTGTAAGCGCCATTCAGGCGCAGACAAAAGTGAGTGGCGTGGTGCTCGATGAAAACAATGAGCCGATACCATTTGCTAACGTAATGTTTGCAAACTCTAAGATTGGTGTAACCACAGATATTGACGGGAAATTTACCTTAAAATCGGATAAGGATTTTACAGCCATCGAAGTTTCTTATACTGGCTTTACCGACAAGATTGTCAATTTAGCAGGTAATGTGGCTGATAATTTGCGCATCAAACTCAAAAATGGCCAACAACTCAAAGAGGTAGTTATTGTTACGCGCCCCAAAAAACACCTGTCCAAAAAAGAAAACCCTGCTTACCGCATTTTGAAAGGCATTTGGGCACACAAGAAAAAAAATGGCCTTCAATTGGTAAAGGCCTACGAGTATAAAAAATACACTTCGGTTTCAATTGGCTTGAGTAATTTGGATAGTGTTTTCCTTAAAAAAACCATGGCCAAACAATACGACAGCATTGTAAAAATCATTAAATCAGGGCAAAAGGACAAACGTTTTTTTGTGCCCATTTACATGAAAGAAAATTACGAGGCCATTTACGGAAATAACCTTCTTAAAAAAGAACGCATAGATGTTGAAGCCGAGCGAAATATTGGTGTAAGTCAATACGGATTCTTGTTTGACCGAATTAGCAATACGTTTTCAAATATTAATGTGTATCAAGACGACATAGAAATTCTCAACAAAACCTTTGTGAGTCCAATTTCAACCCGCGGTTATGGCATTTATGATTATGTGCTCAAAGACAGTATTGTTGAGAATAACATCAAGTCTTATCAAATTTATTTTTTCCCAAGACAAGAGGGAACCATTGGATTTGAAGGAAGTTTTAAAGTAGTTGACCGTACTTTTTCTCTTACAGAGGTGACGATGCGGGTTAATAAGAACATCAACTTAAACTTGGTTCGAAATCTTTCTATCGAAAAGAATTTTAAAATTGTTGACGATAGTATTTTCTTGCCCGAACGCGATTTTTACGAAGGTGATTTTACTTTGCTTACCAAGAATGACCAAGAAAAAGGATTGTTTGTCCGTAAAAACATTGTATTTAGTGAATACGATTTGAATCCAGATCGAGCAAACGATTTTTATGCGGTGAAAATCAATCAAATTCGACGGGATCAATTCGAAAAACAGGATGCCTACTGGGATAAAATTGTAACTAAAGATCCTACCTTGGCTGGCACGCGAAAAATAATTGGCGAATTAAAGGACAATCCGCGCGTAAAAAATGTATCAACGGCTATCACTATTATATCAACCGGATACTTTGATTTGTTTAAGGGTGTTCAGTTTGGCTCTTTGTGGCAAACGATTTCCAATAATAATGTAGAAGGCCTCCGACTCACTGCGGGATTGCGCAGTTTTATCACGCCCGATGATCGATTTAGAACGCGGGTGTATTCGGCCTATGGGACCTTAGATACCAAACTTAAATACGGGGGCGAGGTAAAATACTTGCTGTTTCGAGAGCCACGCATTACATTGGGTATAGCCCACATCAACGATAACTTGCAATTGGGAGGCCAGAGCTTGCAAGTGAATGATTTATTAAATTCGGTCAACGAAACAAATTTGCTCATTATGAGAGGCACCAATTACTTTTTGTCTCGGGTGAACAAAAACTCCTTATATGTAGATTGGGCCATACATAAAAATCTTCATTTATCAGTCACTGGGGTTCACCGCTTTATTCGTTCGGCCTCACCCGACTATTTCTCTTTGGATTATTCCTATGACAACGGCGCGACCGTACGATCTAATCTTACTGATTTTACAACTAATGTAGCATTTACCTATACGCCCAAGCGCGTGGTGTATGGATTTGGTGTAGATCAACGATTTGGGGCAACCTTACATCCCACCTACACCCTTAAATACACGCGTGGAATTAGTGGTTTTTTAGGCAGTGATCTGGCATACAATAAAGTACAAGCTTCGGTATCAAGGCCCGTTTTTGTAAGTAATTTTGGTATTTTCAGGCCCTATGTTGAGGTTGGAAAATGTTTTGAAACACTTCCGCTGCCGTTGTTATATCCGGTTGCTGCAAATCAATCGTATTCGGTTGATTTTAAAACTTTTTGTTTGCTTGATTATTATGATATGGTAACCGATACCTATATAATGGGCTCTTTTCAACATCATTTTAACGGCTATATTTTCAATAAAGTTCCAGGTTTAAAAAAACTAAAACTCCGAGAAATCGGATTTTATCGCGCCATATACGGCAGCATTCGCCCAGAAAATAGTGCCATCAACCAATCGACAATTGAGTACATTGCTCCGTCACGATCGGCATACGCTGAGTATGGATTTGGTATTGAAAATATTGGATATGGCAATTTCAGACCGCTACGCTTTGATTTTGTATGGCGCACCGATTTTAAAAACATCAATGGGCCCGAGGCTCCACGATTTGGCATCCGCATTGGATTCAATCCCAACTTTTAATTCAATAGTTTCTGTTTTTTGTTTCTTCTTGTGTACATCGCATTTGCATTGTCGCTACTTTTTCTTTGCCCTAGCGCAATAAGCAACCACATCTTGTATATGTTCTCGTTTTTTTGTTATTTTTGCCCCCGATAAATTAAGAACTAAAATTAACCGTATGGATTCATTAATGATTTATGTGCCAATTGTTATGGCAATTATTGGGTTGCTTTTTATGGCAACCAAAAGAGCTTGGGTGTTAAAACAAGACGCTGGAGATGGTAAAATGAAAGAAATTTCAGAATACATCTACGAAGGAGCCTTGGCTTTCTTGAAAGCAGAGTACCGTTTATTAGCTGTATTTGTATTGATTGCAAGTGTAGTATTGGCGGGAATCACTTTCTTACCGGGTGTTAAAACACATATGTTAATTGTAATTGCCTTTATTTTTGGCGCCTTCTTTTCAGCTTTAGCTGGAAATATGGGGATGAAAATCGCGACCAAAACCAATGTAAGAACTACGCAAGCCGCGCGTACCAGTTTGCCACAAGCCTTAAAAGTTTCATTTGGCGGAGGTACCGTAATGGGATTGGGTGTTGCTGGATTAGCTGTATTAGGACTTACCGGTTTCTTCATACTATTTTTCCGTTTCTTTATGAACGGCGTGTGGACCAACACTGAAGACATGACCGTAGTATTAGAAACCTTAGCTGGTTTCTCCTTAGGAGCCGAGTCAATTGCTTTGTTTGCTCGTGTAGGTGGAGGTATTTATACCAAAGCGGCCGATGTAGGTGCTGACTTAGTAGGTAAAGTAGAAGCAGGAATTCCTGAAGACGATCCACGTAATCCTGCAACTATTGCCGATAACGTAGGAGATAACGTAGGTGACGTAGCCGGTATGGGTGCCGATTTATTTGGCTCATATGTGGCGACTGTTTTGGCTGCAATGGTTTTAGGAAACTATGTAATAAAAGATATGGGTGGTAAAATCGAAGATGCTTTTGGCGGAATCGGACCAATTTTATTGCCAATGGCCATTGCTGGTTTTGGAATTTTATTCTCTATTGTTGGAACAATGTTGGTAAAAATTTCGAGTGATGATGCCAAAGAAGCCCAAGTACAAAAAGCATTAAACATCGGAAACTGGGTTTCTATTGTATTAACTGCTGTAGCATGTTTCTTCTTAGTACACTATATGTTGCCTGCCACCATGAAAATGGAATTCTTCGGCGAAGGATTACAAGATATTTCTTCAATGCGTGTGTTTTACGCCACGATTATTGGTTTAATTGTAGGTGGAGCCATTTCATCGGTTACTGAATATTACACTGGTTTGGGTACAAATCCTGTATTGGCCATTGTACAAAAATCATCAACAGGAGCGGGTACCAACGTAATCGCTGGTTTAGCTACCGGAATGATTTCTACGTTCCCAACCGTATTGTTATTTGCGGGTGCAATCTGGGGATCTTATGCTTTAGCAGGATTTTATGGTGTTGCTTTAGCTGCTTCAGCGATGATGGCAACTACGGCCATGCAATTGGCAATTGATGCATTTGGCCCTATTTCTGATAACGCTGGCGGTATTGCCGAAATGAGTGAATTACCTAAAGAAGTTCGTACTCGTACTGATATTTTGGATTCTGTGGGTAATACTACTGCAGCTACTGGAAAAGGATTTGCGATTGCATCGGCTGCCTTAACCTCTTTGGCTTTGTTTGCGGCATATGTAACCTTTACCGGAATTGACGGAATCAACATTTTCAAAGCGCCTGTGTTGGCTATGTTGTTTGTGGGCGGAATGATTCCAGTTGTATTCTCTGCCTTGGCGATGAACTCTGTAGGAAAAGCAGCAATGGACATGGTATACGAAGTGCGTCGTCAGTTTAAAGAAATTCCAGGAATCATGGAAGGAACAGGTAAACCAGAATACGGTAAATGCGTGGCGATTTCTACCAAAGCTGCTTTGCGCGAAATGATGTTGCCGGGTATTTTAACCATTGGTTTCCCGATAGCGATTGTATTGTTGGGTAAATTAGTTTACGCGGATAACAACCAATTGATCGCTGAAATGTTGGGTGGATATATGGCTGGAGTAACCGTTTCGGGTGTACTTTGGGCTGTGTTTCAAAACAATGCCGGTGGTGCTTGGGATAATGCAAAAAAATCATTTGAAGCGGGTGTAATGATCAACGGAGAAATGACATATAAAGGTTCAGACGCACACAAAGCTGCCGTAACAGGAGATACAGTAGGTGATCCATTTAAAGATACTTCAGGACCATCTATGAACATCTTGATCAAATTAACTTGTTTAATTGGATTAGTAATCGCGCCCATCTTAGGTAGTGGTGTTCATGAAAACGCACCAAAAGTGATGATGCTTAAAATGGAGTGTGCCGAAGGTGAGATGATGGGCAAATGCGACATGAGCAAATGTGCTACCATGACCAAAGACGAATGTGCTGCCATGTGCGATTCATTGAAATGTACACCAGAGCAAAAAGAAATGTGTTTATCACATTACGATGCTGAGGGTAAATTTGTTGCGCCAGCTGAAGGAAAAGCAGCTTGTTGTGCCAAAAAAATGGATAAGACAATAACCGTAGATATCCAAAATGAGAATGGAAAAGCAAAAGCTACTGTTAAAACTTCAACCAATGGTGCTTCAAACGTTCAGACGTTTGAAGGTACACTTGAAGAAGTAAAAGCAAAAGTGGAAGCGTTAAAATAATCCATTCTACTACAATTTATCAAATGCCTCACTGAAGTGAGGTATTTTTTTTGTGACTTATTGTATTTTAGTCCATTCAAAATACAATTATGACTTCTCGCAGATCTTTCATTAAAACGGCTGCTACTGGTTCGGCTGCCATAGTATTACCAACTTTTTCAGTAAAAGCGCAAGTACATCAAACCCAAAATAGAACAGTAAATAAACCCATAGTGCTTTCTACCTGGAATTTTGGTTTGCAAGCCAATGGTGCCGCTTGGGAAATTTTACAGGCCAATGGTCGAGCACTTGATGCTGTTGAGGCCGGTGTTCGAGTTCCCGAAGCCGACCCCAATGAGCGTTCTGTGGGCTATGGTGGCCGACCCGATCGCGACGGTCGAGTAACCTTGGACGCTTGCATTATGGACGAACAGGCCAATATTGGTTCGGTAGCCTGTTTAGAATTTATTAAACACCCTATTTCAGTAGCACGCGCGGTGATGGAAAAAACGCCGCACGTGATGTTGGTTGGTGATGGGGCTTTGCAATTTGCTTTGTCACAAGGATTTCCCAAAGAGAATTTGTTGGTGCCCGAATCAGAAAAAGAGTGGAAGGAGTGGCTCAAAACCAGCCAGTATAAGCCCATTGTGAATATCGAAAACCACGATACAATTGGTATGATCGCATTAGATAGACAAGGCAATTTGTCGGGCGCATGCACCACCAGTGGCATGGCCTATAAAATGCACGGGCGTTTGGGCGATTCACCAATTATTGGTGCGGGTTTATATGTAGATAACGAAATTGGTGCAGCTACTGCGACCGGTCATGGTGAAGAAGTAATTCGCATTGCAGGCTGTCATTTGGTTGTAGAGCTGATGCGTCAAGGCAAAACGCCACAACAGGCCTGTGAAGAAGCAGTTATGCGTATTGTTAAACTAACCAAGTCCCGCAACAAATCCCTGAAAGACATTCAAGTGGGATTCATTGCTTTAGACAAACAAGGCAATTACGGTTCCTATTGCATTCAAGGCGGTTTTAACTATGCGGTGCGCGATGTTTCTGGTTCCAAATTAATTGATGCTCCCTTTTATTTGAAATAATGGCTCGGCTAGAAATTGCTTGTTTTTCGGTAGAATCGGCCTTGATAGCACAGCAAGCGGGTGCTCACCGCATTGAGCTTTGTGCCGATCGACTAGCCGGTGGTATCACCCCTGAATTTTCTGTTTTTGAACAAGTGAAAGCACAAGTCGAGTTGCCTATTTATGTAATGATTCGGCCCCGTGGTGGAAATTTTGTGTACACTTTCGCTGAATTTGAGCTAATGAAACACCAAATGCTTCAGTTTAAAGAAGCTGGAGCCCACGGATTTGTATTTGGCTGTCTTACAGAAAATGGCGCTATTCATCCCGCACAAAATAAAGAATTGGTGCATTTGGCCCATCCGTTGCCTTGTACTTTTCATCGGGCCTTTGATGAAGTTGAGAACAAGGAATTGGGATTACAAGCCCTTATTGAGTTCGGATTCAAAAGTCTTTTAACGGCCGGGGATGTTGGCAATGCAGTTAACGGAATAGCTGCCCTACAAAAACTTCAAGCCCAAGCCCAAGGTAAAATTACATTGCTTGCAGGAGGCGGAATTCGCGCTAACAGAGTACGTAAACTCTTAACCGAAACCGGTCTACATTGGGTGCATTCATCGGCAATAACCAATGGTAAAGAAGCCGATGTTGCCGAAATTAAAGCGCTGCTTTCAGTTTGTCAAATGGCATAAAAAAAGCTACTTGATAGTAGCTTTGGATGTTAGAATAACCCGTTGATTTCGGCATCAATGCGGTTAATGATGGTGCCCAGGTCTTCGGGATTATTTACAAAATCGATGTCATCTACATCAATAATGAGCAATTTTCCTTTGTCGTAATTGGTTATCCACGCTTCATAGCGTTCGTTGAGTCGACTCAAATAATCAATAGAAATGGAGTTTTCGTATTCGCGTCCACGTTGGTGTATTTGACTCACCAAATTGGGAATAGAACTCCGCAAATAAATGAGCATATCCGGTGGAGCTACCAAACTTTCCATCAACTCAAACAAGGACGAATAATTTTGAAAGTCACGATTGGTCATGAGTCCCATGGCATGCAAATTGGGGGCAAAGATGTGCGCATCTTCATAGATGGTTCGGTCCTGAATAATTTTTTTGCCGCTTTCGCGTATTTGCAATACCTGACGAAAACGCGAGTTTAAGAAATAGATTTGTAAATTGAACGACCAACGCTCCATTTGGTGGTAAAAATCATCCAAATAGGGATTGTCAACTACATCTTCGAAATGAGGTTCCCATTTAAAGTGTTTGGCTAACAATCGCGTGAGCGTTGTTTTTCCTGCCCCTATATTTCCGGCTACTGCTATATGCATATTATGGTGCTATAATTTTGTAATTATTTATTTCTGGGTTGGTAAAAATAGATAAAATTTGGTCTTTAAAACGAAAGTCAAGGCAGCTTTTTTTAGCCACGTTCAAGGGGGTTTTCTGCTCATCTGTGCGCGAATAGTAAAATAATTCTTGGTTCACGCAATACACCAAACCCTGCGTTCGATCGATTTGAATGCGGTCAAAATTGGGAGCGCTTCCCAATAATTCAATTTTCCCATATATTGAACAACTATACCAGTTATGCGCTTGATCGATCCATTGAAAAACGTTGAAATCAGATTGGTAATAGGCCATCGACTCAGTGAATGGCGTTGAAACAACTTTGTATTCCTTGTTTTTTAAGTTCAACATACCCAGTTGATTGGTTAAGCTATTGTAAATCCATAACCTATTTCCCTCAGCTAAGCCAATTGCTGATGCAATAATAGGCGTGCTTAACTCAGACAAACTAATTTTTTCTAGTTCGTTGAGTTGGTTGTCTACCAATATCACCGTATTGAACTGCTCATAAAACAATATAATTTTAAGCGGATTGGTTAAAATTACGTTGCTAATTGTTCCCAAGGCGGGATTTTTATACTCCCAAATTTGCTTGTCCAATTGCTTGGTAAAGGTTTGGTTTTCTCCGCTGTAAATGGCGCCATAGGAGTCACGACCATAAAAGGTTTGGGCCACACAACTTTGCGTACCAAGGGGTGAAATTTGCACAAGCGCCTCTTGAGCCTGGGTTTGCCAAGTCAGTAGCGCCAATAAAAAGAGGAATATTTTTTTCATGTAGCTAATGTAAAAACTAATGCGTTTAAGTGCGTCATTCGCCTTGTTAAATCTTTTAACAAAATCTTTTTTACACATTGGGTTTGATTTTTCATCTTTGTCAATCAAAAATTACAACTATGTTCAAGTTTACCTTTGCTTTAATTGCTTATGTGTTGAGTTTTTCGGCGGGATTCGCACAAGATTTTCAAGGCATGGCCGTCTATGAGTCCAAAACAAGTACCGCTGATTTTAAGGCGCGAATGCAATTCAATAAAGACATGACGCCCGACATGCAAAAAATGATTGAAGACCGCATGAAAAGTATGTTTGAAAAAACATATCATTTGTTTTTTAGCCGAACAACTTCGGTATACAAAGAAGAAGAAAAACTAGAAGCGGCCGGACAAAGTACGGGTGTTCGAATCATGTCAAACATGATGGGATCGGGTGGTTCTTTCTATAAAAACACCAAAGATAAAACCTATACGGTAGACAAAGAATTTATGGGAAAAGAATTCTTGATACAAGATTCGCTCCCCAATTTGGCTTGGAAATTAGAGAGTGAGACTAAGCAAATAGGGGGCTATAATTGCTTTAAAGCTACCGCCATTCGCGAAGCCAGTAAAACGGATTTTAGGAATTTCCGCATGAAGAAAAAGGAAGACGAGAAAAAAGAAGAAACCGGGAAAACCAACCTACTCGACGAGCTTGATTTACCCAAAGAAATTGCCATTACGGCCTGGTATACGCCAGAGATTCCTATTTCGCAAGGCCCAGAAAATTATTGGGGTTTACCCGGATTAATTTTAGAAGTGAATGATGGAAAAACCACCATCTTGTGCTCAAAGGTAGTACTCAATTTAAAGGACAAAGTAGAAATTAAAGCCCCTACAAAAGGCGAAGAAATTACCCAAAAAAAATACGACGAAACCGTCATCAAAAAAATGGAAGAGTTTCGTGCTATGGGCGGCGGTCGCAACGGCAGTATGCAAATTCGAATGGGTAATTAATGCAAACCATGAAAAAACTAGTTTGGCTTGTATTGCTTTTGTTTTCTGTATCCGCAATTGCTCAAACGGTAAGCATCGAAGGTACTATTTATGATGCACAACAGCTTCCGCTAGAAATGGCCAACATTATGGCACTTCGGTCAAGCAGCAAAGATATGGATGGGTATGCAATTACCAACGACAAAGGTAAATTCAAACTCCAAGTAAAAGCAAATATGTCCTATGTGCTCAAGGTGAGTTATTTGGGCATGCAGCCCAAAGAGATTACGCTTGCCACAACAGGAGTTAATCTCGTTCAAAACATCAACTTGGAAGCAGAAGGCATTGAATTAAAAGGCGTAGAAATAGTACGTGAAATGCCGGTTTCAATCAAAGGCGATACCATCGTTTACAACGCCGATTCGTTTAAATCGGGCACAGAGCGAAAACTTGAAGACGTATTGAAAAAGTTGCCCGGCGTAGAGGTAAATGCCAACGGCGAAGTAGAGGTTGAAGGAAAAAAAGTCTCTAAATTGATGGTAGAAGGCAAAGATTTTTTTGATGGAGACACCAAATTGGGAGTCAAAAATATTCCAGCCGATGCCATTGATAAAATACAAGTATTACGCAATTACAATGAAATTAGTGCCTTGAAAGGGGTTGAAAATAACGCTGAGGATGTAGCGATGAATATCAAACTCAAAAAAGGCAAAACCAATTTTTGGTTTGGCGACACTCAAGTTGGAGTGGGAGTTGCGCACACAGATAGCCGATACATCATCAACCCAAAGTTGTTTTATTACAGTCCCAAATACAGCATCAACATGCTGGCCAATTTCAATAACTTGGGCGAATTGCCATTTACATCCCAAGACTATTTTAAGTTTACCGGCGGATTTAAAAATTTGATGAAAAAAGGAGGTACCAATTTTAATGTATCTTCCAATGATTTGGGTATTTCACTACTTCAAAACAACCGAGCCAAAGCTATTGAAACCCAATTTGGCGCTACCAATTTTTCCTATTCAATTACCAAAGCTTGGAATCTGAGTGGGTTTGTAATTGGCTCTTCCACTCTCACCGATTTAGAAACACAGACACAATTGAATCGGATTGATGATGCCGTTACTCAGCAAGCAACATTACAGGAAACCCGCGAGGCTACTCATCAAAAGAGTAATTTGGGTCTCTTTAAATTGAGCTCGAGCTATAAGCCTTCTCCAGCATTTCAATTTGATTACGATGCCTTGCTTAAACTGTCAAATCAAACCGAATTCACCGATTTAAATTCAGAGACGACTACGCCTTTTTTTCTTGAAACACAACAAATTAGTACAACCAAAAAACAAGATCCACTTTCGTTGCAGCAAAATGCCAATTGGTACTACACCCCCAATGACAAACACGTATTTGCTGCCGAGATTCAGCAGTTGTATCAAGATGAAAATCCGTTATATGCCACAAATTTGGGACTAAATCCTTTTCCAGATTCATTGATACCCGAAAGTTTCTCTCCCAATTTAGGGATTATTGACCAGGCATCTGGACGTTATGATTTGAATCAAAATCGATTTGTAAAAACCAACAAAACCGATGCTAAGTTTGATTACTATTACAGTATTACACCTAAAACAAATTTGAATATTACCGTAGGGTATTTGTTTTGTCAACAGCAATTTAATTCTAACCTATTTCAACGGGAAGACGATGGAAGCACAAATGAATTGAATGACAATTCAAAAAACCGGGTTCATTATCAATTTCAAGATGCCTATTCGGGTGTGCATTTCAAATGGTTGGTAGGAAAATTGACCATAAATCCTGGTTTTTCGGTACACCAATACCATACGCAAGATAATCAACAAGCGCAGCGTTACACCACATCATTCACCCGTATTTTACCCGATATGTATGCGTTGTATCAACTAAAAAAATCGGAAACAATTACTTACAATTTTTCGGTAACTACCGATTTTACAGATGTAAAAAATTTAGCCGAAGGTTATGTAATGTCCAGTTATAATAGTCTATTTCGCGGAAGTAAGTACTTAGAAAATGCTTTGATGCAAAATCATTCGCTGCGTTATTTTAGGTACAATATGTTTAATTTCACCAATATTTTTGGCTTTGTCAACTACAGCCGAAAGGTGAATGCCATCAAAACACAAGCTTTATTTACCGGAATGAATCAATTTGCGACTCCCTATAATTCTAATTTTCCGGACGAAAATCTTAGCGGCATGTTTAATTACGGACGCTCTTTTGGCCGATACAAAGCCAGTGTTAATGCATCTCTAAACTGGTCAAAATTTTATAACATCCGATTACAATCAATCGTGAATACAACACTGGCACCTTTGGTTACGGAGTCGTTTACACAAAGTTACACGAGCAAGTTGGGTACCAATTTCAAGCTAGCACCCAATGTTGAGCTCGGGTATACGATGACAATAAATAATTATCAAAGCGATACCTTCTATACCGAGAAGCCGTTTTTGCGCTTGGATTATTACTTTTGGGATGCTTTTTCAGTTGTTTCGGAATACGAGTATTCCCATTATTTTAATTCCAACAAAAGCATTTCTAATTCCTACGATTTTTTGACGCTTAAAGTGCAATACCAACAAAAAGATAAACCTTGGGAGTTTGAATTATCGGGTACAAATTTATTAAACACTACTTCGCTCAACGACGACAGTTTTACTCAGTTTCAAACACGTACCTCGCAATACCAAGTTCAACCGCGTTATGTGGTGTTGAGTATAAAATATCATTTATAAAAAACGCCCGATACACTGTTGCATCGGGCGTTTCAATATCAAATACAATTGGGTTATAAACCAAATGCTGCTTTTACATCATCTACGCGGTTGAGTTGTTCCCAAGTAAATAATTCTACGCTAACTGTTTTTTGTAAGCCACCTGGCGCTTTAAACGTTTTGGTTACGGTTTGGTGCTGGCGTCCCATATGTCCGTATGCCGCTGTTTCACTATAAATTGGATTTCTCAATTTTAAACTTTGCTCAATGTAATACGGACGAAGATCAAATAAGGTTTCCACTTTTTTGCCAATTTCGCCATCGGTTAAGTTTACTTTTGCAGTTCCAAAGGTGTTTACGTTAATCGAAGTGGGCTTAGCCACGCCAATTGCATACGATACTTGAACTAAAACCTCGTCGCACAAACCTGCCGCTACCAAGTTTTTGGCAATGTGTCGGGTAGCATATGCGGCTGAACGGTCTACTTTACTTGGGTCTTTTCCTGAAAATGCTCCACCACCATGTGCGCCTTTTCCACCATAGGTATCCACAATAATTTTACGTCCAGTAAGTCCTGTGTCGCCATGAGGGCCGCCAATTACAAACTTCCCAGTTGGGTTAATGTGGTAGGTAATGTGGTCGTTGAAAAGCTTGGCGTATTGCGGATACTTGGCTTTAACGCGTGGAATTAATATAGTGGTTAAATCGTGGTATATTTTCTCCAACATTTTGGCTTCTTCATCAAAGTCATCGTGTTGGGTAGAAATTACAATCGCATCAATGCGAACGGGTTTGTTTTCATCCGAATATTCTAAAGTAACCTGCGACTTAGCATCTGGACGTAAATAAGTAATTTCTTTATTTTCACGACGTATGGCAGCCAATTCAATTAAAATCGCATGCGATAAATCGAGTGCTAGTGGCATGTAGTTTTCGGTTTCATTGGTGGCATAGCCAAACATCATTCCTTGGTCGCCAGCACCTTGTTCTTCGGGTTTGCTGCGTTCTACTCCTTGATTAATATCGCTTGATTGTTCGTGGATGGCAGATAATACGCCACACGAATTAGCTTCAAACATGTACTCGCTTTTGGTGTACCCAATTTTCTTGATCACGTCGCGCGCAATTTGCTGCACATCCAAATAAGTGTCTGATTTTACCTCACCTGCCAAAATCACTTGGCCTGTAGTAACTAATGTTTCACATGCTACTTTTGAACTGGGGTCAAAAGCCAAAAAATTGTCAATTAATGCGTCTGAAATCTGGTCAGCTACCTTGTCTGGGTGTCCTTCACTCACTGATTCAGAAGTAAATAAATAAGCCATTGTTAATGTATTTTAAGTTAAAAAAATACAATCGTTGGAGAAGTAAAAAGCTAAAGGGAAAGTCCTGCTTTAGCATTTTTTAACGAGGTTGCAATCAGATCAAATTTCTCCTCAAATTGATGGCCACAAATTTAAAACAAATAAGTTTATTTCCCTATTAACTTTAATTTTTTTTTATATTTGTGCAACAATTTTTAAAAAACAATTATGATGAAAAAATTACTTCTTTTATTATTGGTCGTGCCTTTTGCAACATTTGCACAAAACCAATACAGCTATGCATTTAATGGCACAACTGCCGATTTGACAACTGCCGGATGGCAACGTACTAACCAAAGCACCTCAGCTTCTGCTACTTTATGGACAGTTGCTTCCTACACTCCAGTAACGGTGAGTGCTACTGTTCAAGCAACTCCGTTTCAAAATCAAGCTTATACCAATGGTCAAGTGTGTCCAATACCAGTTGGACAAGCTGGAGGAAACAATTCCTTTGCATTGGTTAACTTTACCAGTACGTCAAGTGCACTACAAACTGGTGCTACAATTAGCAATTGGTTAATATCACCAAGCGTTACTGTACAAGATGGTGATGTAGTTTCGTTTTATAGTCGTTTAGGTAAATTCTCTGCAACCAATACAGCTTCTTATCCAGACAACTTGCAATTGCGCATGAGTACGAATGGAGCGTTTACAACAAATCCTGCAGGTGGTCCAGATCAAGTTGGTGATTTCACTGAACTATTGGTTGACATCAATCCTAATTTAACGTTAACAGCATATCCAACAACTTGGACCATGTATTCATATGTGATTGAGGGATTAAATTCGCCCACAGAAGTAAAATTCGCCTTTAGATATTTTGTAACCGATGGAGGGCCTCAAGGAAATAATTCTGATATTATTGGTCTTGATACATTCTCTGTTGATCGTCCGTTGGCTACCAACGATTTCTTTAAAGGAAATTTTTCAGTGTATCCTAACCCAGCTACAACTGTATTGAATATTGATAACAGAAATAATTTAGATATTACTTCTGCTCAAATCACTGACGTAAATGGTCGTGTAGTAAGCCAAGTAAACGGTACAGTTTCTCAAATCAACATTGCCGATCTTACAGCAGGAGTTTACTTCTTAAAAGTTACATCTTCTCAAGGAGTTGGAACGACTCGTGTTGTGAAAAACTAATCAAGCGTTATTCGCCTTTTAAAACCTGTTCAGTATTGAACAGGTTTTTTTTGTTGTGTATCGAAAACGATATCGTAGTTTTTTATTTTTAATAACTTGTAATTCTAAAACAGATAGCCGTACTTTGCGGTGTTCATATTCGTATTGATTGTTATCACGAAAGCTGGAGGGAATAGACCCGTTGAAAGCTTAGCAACCCTTTGCCAAAAGAAGGTGCTACATTCTATCCGCCTTGGCGGAGCAGATAACCCCGAGAATTTCCTTCTCCCTTTTTTCTGATAACTTTTTGATGCCTACTGAGCTTGTTTTACAAACCAAACAATGCCTATGTTAGCTATACAAGAAGCCATCAAACAACGCATACTTGTGCTCGACGGTGCCATGGGTACTTTGTTGCAGCGCAATAATTTTTCGGAAGAAGATTTTAGAGGAACCCGATTCCAAGATTTTCCGCACCCGCTAAAAGGCAACAACGATTTGTTGTCGATTACCCAACCCGAAGCGGTAAAAAAAGTGCACCGCCTGTATTTTGAAGCCGGGGCCGATATTGTCGAAACCAATACCTTTTCGTCAACCACAATTGGTATGGCCGATTATCACTTGGAAGATTTGGTCTACGAATTAAACTATCAATCGGCCAAAATTGCCCGAGAAGTGGCCAATGAATTTACCGATAAACCACGCTATGTAGCAGGATCTATTGGGCCAACCAATCGCACCGCTTCTATGTCGCCCGATGTAAATGATCCGGGTTTTCGTGCAATAACATTTGAGGAATTACGCGTGGCATACAAACAACAAGTTGAAGCGCTAATTGACGGTGGCTGCGATGTGTTATTGGTCGAAACCATCTTTGATACACTCAATGCCAAAGCTGCTTTGTTTGCCATTGAAGAAGTAAAAGAAGCCCGAAATCTAGACATACCCGTGATGGTATCTGGCACAATCACCGACGCCTCTGGTCGAACCTTGTCTGGGCAAACGGTAGAGGCCTTTTTAATTTCAATTTCACACATTCCATTGTTGAGTATCGGGTTTAATTGCGCTTTGGGCGCCGATCAATTGAAACCCTATTTGTCGCGTTTGGCTATGAATACGCAACTCAACATATCAGCCCATCCCAATGCGGGTTTGCCCAATGCCTTTGGCCAATACGATCAAACACCTGCCGAAATGCAAGCCTTAATAAAATCCTATTTGCAAGACAACCTAATCAATATCATTGGAGGTTGTTGCGGCACTACTCCCGAACACATTAAAGCTATTGCCGAAGTGGCGAAGGAGTTTAAGCCGAGAGGGTTTAGGTTTTAGATTTTAGATTTTTAAAAAGGGACATAAACGTATGAATAATATAGGTGCAAAATATTTAAAACTCTCTGGTTTGGAGCCGCTCATCGTTTCGCCCGAAAGTAATTTTATCAACGTAGGCGAACGGACTAATGTGACTGGTTCGCGCAAATTTTTGCGTTTAATCAAAGAAGAAAATTATGAAGCTGCTCTCGATATTGCCCGTGCCCAAGTAGAAGGTGGTGCACAAATTATCGACGTCAACATGGACGAAGGGATGCTTGATGGTGTGTTTGCCATGACCAAGTTTCTCAACTTGATCGCCGCTGAGCCCGATATTGCGCGAGTTCCCGTGATGATAGATAGTTCTAAATGGGAAATTATTGAAGCGGGCTTACAAGTGATACAAGGAAAAGGCGTGGTGAATTCTATTTCCTTGAAAGAAGGTAAAGCAGTTTTTGTGCAACACGCCAAACGTATCAAGCGTTATGGTGCAGCTGTTATTGTGATGGCCTTTGACGAAAAAGGTCAGGCTGATACCTACGAACGCCGCATTGAAATTTGCAAACGCAGTTATGACATCTTAGTGCAGGAGGTAAATTTTCCTCCCGAAGATATCATTTTTGATCCCAATATTTTTCCGGTGGCCACTGGAATGGATGAACATAAATTGAATGCCCTCGACTTTTTTAAAGCTACCCAATGGATACGCGAGAATTTGCCTTATGCTGGCGTTTCTGGCGGAGTGAGTAATGTGTCGTTTTCTTTTCGCGGAAACGACAAAGTGCGCGAAGCCATGCACTCGGCGTTTTTATATCACGCCATCCAACACGGCATGACCATGGGGATTGTAAACCCCGAAATGCTCGAAATTTATGATCAAATCGATCCTGTTTTGCTCGAGCATGTAGAAGATGTTTTACTCAACAGACGAGCCGATGCTACTGAGCGTTTGTTGGACTTGGCCGAGAGTTTTAAAGGGACAGCGACAAATGTTGGAGCAGAAAAAGAAATTCAAGAATGGAGAAACGGATCAGTACAAGAACGACTCACGCATTCGTTGGTGAAGGGCATCGACGAATTTATTGAATTGGATGTAGAAGAAGCCCGAATAGGATCTGCCAAAGCGATAGACGTGATCGAAATCAATTTGATGGCCGGTATGAACGTAGTGGGTGATTTATTTGGCAGCGGTAAAATGTTTCTGCCTCAGGTAGTCAAATCGGCACGCGTTATGAAAAAAGCGGTGGCCTATTTGTTGCCCTTCATCGAAGCACAAAAAGAAGGTAAATCGTCGTCGGCAGGCCGTATCCTGATGGCCACCGTAAAAGGCGATGTTCACGATATTGGAAAAAACATCGTTTCGGTGGTGTTGGCTTGCAATAATTTTGAAATCATAGATTTAGGCGTAATGGTGCCACCCGAAAAAATCATTGAAACGGCCCAACGTGAGCAAGTTGATATCATTGGCTTGAGTGGCTTGATTACACCTTCCTTGGACGAAATGGTGTATCTGGCCAAAGAAATGGAAAAATTAAATATCAGTATTCCCATCATGATTGGTGGAGCAACCACTTCGCGTGCGCATACAGCCGTAAAAATTGCGCCCGAATATTCGGCTACAGTTGTGCATGTAAACGATGCTTCGCGTGCGGTAACCGTAGCCAGTAATTTGCTGCAAAACGAAACAAAAGAATCTTACACAACAGCCATTCGTGCCGAATATGATCAGTTGCGTGAAGGCTATTTGAGCCGCAGTCGGGACAAAAATTTCTTATCGATAGATGAGGCACGTAAAAACAAATTGAAATTGAATTGGGAAAGTTACACGCCACAAACACCCCATTTTATAGGCAGTAAAACAGTTGAGATAGCATTGGACCAATTAGTAGAATTTGTCGATTGGACACCGTTTTTTCAATCTTGGGAATTGTATGGAAAATATCCTGCTATTCTTGCCGATGAGGTTGTGGGCGAACAAGCCACGGCGTTATTTGCTGATGCTCAAAAAATGCTCAACCAAATCGTTGCCGAAAAATGGTTTACCGCCAAAGGCGTTTTGGGAATTTTTCCAGCCAATACCGTCAACGATAATGACATCGAACTACAACCTCCAACCTCCAACCTACCGCCTATTACCTTTTTAACCCTCCGCCAACAAGCCCAAAAAACAGTTGGTGCGCCCAATATAGCGTTGGCCGATTTTATAGCGCCCAAAGCCAGCGGCAAGCAAGATTACATTGGGTGTTTTTGTGTGACAACTGGTTTTGGAGTTGATGAAAAAGCGGCTGAGTTTGAACAAAAACTAGACGATTACAACACCATATTAGTGAAAGCATTGGCTGATCGGTTGGCCGAAGCTTTTGCCGAGTACCTCCATTTACAAGTACGTACAGAAATTTGGGGCTATGCGGCCCACGAAAATTTATCTAATTCCGAATTAATTCAAGAAGCATATAAAGGTATTCGTCCCGCGCCAGGATATCCGGCTTGTCCCGATCATTTGGAAAAACCGACCATTTGGAAACTTTTGCAAGTCGAGGAAACCATTGGCGTAAAATTGACCGAAAGTATGGCCATGTGGCCCGCCTCTTCGGTTTCGGGCTATTATTTTGCACATCCTGAAAGCAAGTATTTTGGTTTGGGAAAAATAAAAGCCGATCAAGTGGAAGACTACGCCAAACGAAGAAATATCAGTACCGAAGAAGCCACAAAATGGCTGGCGCCAAATATTGCAGATTAAATTTGTTTCAAGTTTCAGGTTTCAAGTTGAAAATTTAAAGAATAAATCAGAACACTACAAATGAAAGTAATTCAACACATCGAAAATGCAAAAGGGAAACCCTTATTTTCCTTTGAAATTTTACCGCCATTAAAAGGCCAAAATATCCAGTCTATATTTGATAGTATTGATCCATTGATGGAGTTTAAGCCAAAGTTTATAGATGTTACGTATCACCGTGAGGAATACCAATACAAAGAACTGCCCAATGGTTTATTGGAAAAGAAAATCGTAAAAAAAAGACCCGGTACAGTGGGTATCTGTTCAGCTATTCAAAATAGATATAATGTAGATGCTGTTCCACATGTTTTGTGTGGTGGTTTTACACGAGAAGAGACAGAAAATTTATTGATTGATTTGGATTTTTTAGGAATCAACAACGTTGTGGCTTTGCGGGGAGATGCGCTAAAAAATGAAACCTATTTTATTCCCGAAAAGGAGGGGAATGCCTATGCCAGTGAATTAGTAACCCAAATCAGTAAACTAAACCAAGGTGTTTACTTGGATGATGATTTAAAAAATTCGGCACAAACCGATTTTTGTATAGGCGTTGCTGGGTATCCAGAAAAGCACATGGAAGCCCCAAGTTTTGATAGTGATATTCATTTTTTAAAACAAAAAATACAAAATGGTGCTGATTATATTGTTACACAACTCTTTTTTGACAACCAAAAGTACTTTGATTTTGTAGCAAAATGCCGAAAGGCAGGAATCACGGTTCCCATTATTCCAGGTTTAAAACCATTGGCTACTAAAAAACAACTCAATCAAATTCCGTTGCGTTTTAGTGTAGATATTCCCGATGATTTGGTGATGGCCGTAGTAAAGGCCAAAGACAACGAAGCAATTCGCGAGATTGGAATCGAGTGGTGTGTAGCGCAGAGCAAAGAATTAGTGGCTTCAGGTTGTCCAGTTTTGCATTATTATTCCATGGGTAAAGCCGATAACATCAAACAAATTGCCCAAGCTATTTTCTAAAAAATAGAATATATTTGCGCCAAATTAAGGTCATGAAATCCCTTTGTGTCAGTATTTTTTGTCTGTTGTGTATAGCGGGTTGGACACAAAAGGAGTCAAAGCCTTTTGCACTCGAAACCACTCTACTTCGTGGCAATGTACTACTTCACTCACCCTATATGGTTCAGTTTATAACCGGACATCCCGAAGGATTCATGTTGAGTTATGCACACAAATCAACCGGGCAACACGAATGGGAAAAAGCCTATAATTTTCCTGATTATGGCATTTATTTTGTGTATCAAGATTTCAAAAATCCAATATTGGGATACAGCTCAGCCGCAGGAGGTTTTTATAAGTTTTACTTTGCCAATCGACACTTAAGTTTGAAAATTGCACAAGGATTGGCCATGACTACCAATCCCTATGATCGAGTAACCAATAGCAAGAACCGTGCATTTGGTTCCCGTTTTATGGGCAATACTAATTTTGTTCTTGGCTACACCCGCGACCGCGTAATTGATAATTTTGGGGTTGATTTAGGACTATTTTTTACACATTATTCCAATGGGCGTTTTAAATCACCCAATAGCGGAGTAAATACCTATGGCATTACAGTTGGGGTGCATTATGATTTTAATCCCACTGTCTTGCCTATGGCTCATGACTCAATTAAAACAACCTATACCGAACCCTTGAAGTACACTATTGTGATGCGAAGTGGACTCAACGAAAGCCCAACCATAGGAAGTGGACAAAAGCCATTTTATCATTTGAGTGGATTTGTAGACAAACGAATAAGTAGAAAAAGTGCCATACAAGCTGGTGCCGAAGTATTTTTTACCACTTCAAATCAGGAGTACATTCGTTACAAATCTATTGCGTTTCCTGAACTTCAACTTGATCCAACCACCGATTACAGGCGCGTAGGTGTGTTTGCTGGCTATGAACTATTTATCAACCGCTTGTCGCTCGAAGCACAGCTGGGTTATTATGTGTATCAGCCGTTTAAAATGGATATTGCGGTGTATGATCGGTTGGGAATTAAGTACTATATCACCAAAAATATTTTTACAGGAGTTGGCGTAAAAACACATGGATTTATGGCCGAAGCTACCGAATTTGCCTTGGGCGTTAGATTATAACAACATGAAAGCACTACAGTATTTAGTTTCCATTTGCACATCTGCTTTGCTGTTTCTTGCTACAGCTTGTTCGGGTCTTGACGATTGTGTAAAATCATCGGGAGCAATAGCTACAAAGTCGGTTGATTTACAAGGGCAGACGTTTTCAAAAATAATTGTCAACAGAGGCATTGCCTTGGTGGTGGCACAAGGTACTGAGTATAGTGTGACAGTAAAAGCGGGCCAAAATTTAGTAAACGATATACAAGTTAGCATAGAAAATCAAATGCTTAGCTTAAAGGATAATACGTCCTGCAATTGGACCCGTGAATACGGCCAAACCACGGTCTATGTTACGGCACCAAACCTCACTCACATTCATTCTAAAACAGAGCTTGAAATTACCTCCGCTGGCGTGTTGTCGTTTCCGCATTTGCGCTTGTATGCAATGGATATACTTGATGGCTATCAAGGTGTGGGAAATGGTGATTTTAAATTAGAGGTAAATTGTCCCAACCTAACCATAGAAAACAATGACCTAGCTCGCTATTATATTCGCGGCTCTGTACAAAATTTATGGGTGAATTTTTATGAGTGGGGCGGAATTTTTTACGGCCAAGAGTTGGCTGCCAATGCAATTAACGTATACCATCGTGGTTCTAACGATCTGTATTTACATCCGTTGGAATCCATTACAGGGTCTATTTATAATTTGGGGAACATTTATTGCAGCAATCGCCCACCTCTAGTAAATGTTCAAGAATTTTACCGCGGGAGACTGTTCTTCAACTAACTCAAAATTTACTTTTGGGTCAATTCCTGAAATACCGTTTCTAAGTTTTTGTTTTTCTGATTCAATTGCAGCGTTTTGAACCCGTTGGTCTGAGCAAAATCAAATACAGTTGTTCGGGCGTCTGTCTCACTTGAAAAAAGTAATTCCCAACAATTTCCACCTGTGTTTTTGGAAGAAATTAGATTGGGTAAATCCAACAACAACTCTGCAGCAACAACAACATCAAATTCTACTTCGAGTAGTTGTTTCTTTTGCGAGGGTATAACGGCTTCCATTTTTTTATCGGTAACCAATTCTCCTTCGTTAATGATGATTACCCGATCGCAAAGCGCCTCTACTTCTTGCATGATGTGAGTAGACAACAATACTGTTTTGTTTTTTCCAACCGCTTTAATCACTGCGCGAATGTCAACCAACTGATTCGGATCTAAGCCCGTAGTGGGCTCATCCAAAATGAGAACTTCGGGATCGTGCAACAAGGCGCTGGCCAATCCCACCCGTTGGCGATAGCCTTTGGATAACTGTCCAATTTTTTTGTGGGCTTCTTTCTGAAGTCCTGTTAGTTCGATTACCGCAGTAATTCGATTTTTATCCACTTTATAGACATCGGCTTCAAAGGCCAAATATTCACGAACATACAAGTCCAGATACAAGGGGTTGTGCTCGGGCAAATATCCAATTGATTGTTGTACCTGTAGTTGTTGGGTTGCCACATCAAATCCATTCACCCAAGCGGTGCCTTCATCGGCAGCCAAGTAGGTGGTTAAGATTTTCATCAGGGTAGATTTTCCGGCACCATTTGGTCCTAAGAAACCTACAATTTCTCCTTTTTCGATGCGAAAGGAAAGGTTGTTTAGGGCTTTTTGCGTGCCGTAATTTTTGGAGATGTGTTGAACTTCAATAGACATAACAAAGATTTCGAACAAAAGTAACCAATTGTTCTCTTTCAAAAAGAGGTCGAATGGTTTTTTTCAAGTTCAATTTTTTAAACCAAAACGTATTGCAAATAGAAGGTGCTGATGGTCTTTATATCACAAAAAGGAATTATTTTTACGGCAGAATTTACACGATGATAAGCAACACAAATTGGGGCGCATGGCTACAGGAATTTCAGGGAAATCAACCCTATTTAATTGCTGGACCATGCAGTGCTGAAACCGAAGAACAGCTCATGGCTACAGCCAAAGGTGTCCATGCCGCAAACGCACGCATTTTCCGTGCCGGTATTTGGAAACCCCGTACACGGCCTGGCGGATTTGAAGGGTTAGGTTCAGTAGCATTGCCTTGGTTGCAAAAAGTGAAAGCCGAAACCGGCATGCTCACAGCAGTTGAAGTGGCCAATGCGACACATGTAAAAGCTGCTTTGGCACACGACGTGGATGTATTGTGGATCGGCGCCCGCACCACGGTAAATCCATTTGCGGTACAAGAAATAGCCGATGTGCTCCAAAACACCGATAAAATTGTTCTGGTAAAAAACCCAGTTAATCCCGATTTGTCTCTATGGATTGGTGCGATTGAGCGACTTATACAAGCTGGAATTAAAAATATTGGAGCTGTACACCGTGGGTTTTCTACCTATGACAAATCAAGATACCGTAACCTGCCCGAATGGCAAATCGCCATCGAATTGCAACGCAAATTTCCTACACTGCCCTTGTTTTGCGATCCGTCACATATTGCAGGCAAGCGCGATTTATTGCAAGAAGTGGCCCAACAGGCCCTCGACTTAAATTACCAAGGTCTCATGATCGAGACCCATTGTTCACCCGATGAGGCTTGGAGTGATTCCGCTCAGCAAATTACACCCGAACGTCTTATTGAATTATTGGCCGATTTGCGTATACCCAAAAAAACAGATTCGGCCGAAGCCTACCAAGCAGCCTTGCGCAATTTGCGTTTACACATTGACGCCTATGATGTAAAATTGCTCGATATTTTGGGGAATCGCATGCAAATCGCGAGTGAAATTGGCGTGTTAAAAAAAGAAAATAACGTAGCCGTACTCCAACAAGACCGTTGGAATACCTTGCTCGAAAAAATGATACAGGCCGGTCATGAAAAAGACTTGAGCCAAGAATTTATCTTGCGCCTATTTCAAGCCATTCACCAGGAAAGTATTCACCACCAAGAACAGGTAATTTATAATCCAGAATCCTAATGCAATTGGCTAAGATGAAAGGAATTGTATACAAATCGACGGGCAGTTGGTACACGGTAAAAACTGAACAAGGCGATTTCTTGGAATGCCGTATGAAAGGGAAATTCCGCATGAAGGGTATTAAAAGTACCAATCCAATTGCGGTGGGTGATCTAGTCGATTATGAGTTAGAAATCACTTCTGATGCTACTACCGGTACCATTTACCATATTCATGAACGCAAAAATTATATTGTGCGCAAGTCGGTGAATTTGTCCAAACAACTTCACATTATCGCATCCAATATAGATCAGGTATTTTTATTAATTACCATTTCTAATCCACCCACCACCACATCGTTTATTGATCGGTTTTTGGCTACGGCCGAGGCCTATGCTATTCCGGCAGTATTGGTGTTTAATAAAATTGATACACTCGACGATACCACGCTAGACGAGCAATTGTATTTGCAACACATTTACCAAGAAATTGGGTATACCTGTTTGCGCGTTTCCTCTACCCAACAAAAGGGGTTGGAGCAGTTAAAAGAATTGATGCTGGGCAAAGTGAGTATGTTCTCGGGACATTCGGGTGTGGGTAAATCAACTTTGGTCAATGCCCTCGAACCCAAACTGCATCTTAAAACTACCGAGATTTCTGAGCAAAGCCAACAAGGGCAGCACACCACTACTTTTGCCGAAATGTATGATTTGTCGTTTGATGCCAAAATAATTGATACGCCGGGCATCAAGGGATTTGGAATAGTAGACATGCAGCCCTCCGAAATTGGGGGCTATTTCCCCGAGTTTTTTCAACGCAAATCTGACTGTAAATTCCACAATTGCCTGCACAAAGAAGAACCGCATTGTGCGGTAAAAGCTGCGCTCGAAAACGACGAAATTGCTTGGTCGCGTTACCGTTCGTATTTGCAAATGCTCGAAGGAGATGACGAACATTATCGCACCGATAGCTACAGCGACGATCGAGCTGCCAGTGATGCAACCCGTAAATCTTAGGTTATGAAAGTAGTGATACAACGCGTCCGTTCGGCCCAAGTAGAAATTGCAAAACAAGTGGTGGGTAAAATTGAACAAGGCTTGCTCGTGTTGGTTGGTTTTGAAGCTGCCGATACCCAAGAAGACATTGAATGGGTAGTTTCAAAAACCGTGAATCTACGTATTTTTGCTGATGAAAACGGGGTGATGAATTGTTCGTTACTCGAAACCGGTGGATCGCTTTTGGTAGTAAGTCAGTTTACCTTGCATGCCTCGACCAAAAAAGGAAATCGGCCTTCCTATATACAAGCTGCTAAGCCAGAATTTGCTATTCCGCTATATGAAAGTGCTTTGCACGCATTTGAAAGTGCTCTGCAAAAACCCATACAAACCGGCCAGTTTGGTGCCGACATGCAAGTGTCATTGGTAAATGACGGCCCGGTTACGATACTCATTGATTCTAAAAATAAAATCTAATGGACTTAAAAAACAGCCAACTCGAAGTAGATAACTGGATTAAAAACCATGGAGTGCGGTATTTTAACGAACTCACAAACATGGCGCAACTCACCGAAGAAGTGGGAGAGGTAGCCCGAATCATTGCTCGGCGATACGGTGAACAATCCGAAAAAGATTCCGACAAAAACAAAGACTTGGGTGAAGAATTGGCCGATGTGGTTTTTGTGGTGCTTTGTTTGGCTAATCAAACAGGCATTGATTTGCAAGCGGCCTTTGATAAAAAGTTGGATCTGAAAACCCAACGCGACCACGACCGTCACCAACACAACGATAAACTGCGTTCGTAATGCGAGTAGAAAGCGGCCGAGTAAAATTTGGCCATTTTTTGGGCACACTCCATTTGTCTGCCTCCAAATCAGAATTCAATAGAGCGCTTATACTTCAAGCTTTATATCCCACCATTTCCATTTCGGGCCATTCTATTGCCGACGATGTACAAGTAATGCAAAAGGCTTTGGCTCAATCAATAGGAGAAATTGATTGCCACCATGCTGGCACAGCCCTGCGTTTTCTAACGGCCTATTTTGCAAGTAGGGAAGGCGTTTCGGTGATAGTAAAAGGTTCAACTCGATTGCATGAACGTCCAATTGCTCCCTTAGTTCAAGCTTTGCAAAACTTGGGAGCATCCATTACGTATTTAGAAAAAGAAGGTTTCCCGCCTTTGCAAATTGAAGGAAAAAAACTAACCAAACAATCGGTTGCTATTTCGTCAAACCAGAGTAGCCAATTTGTTACTGCATTGTTGTTAATTGGCGCTTCCTTGCCCAATGGTTTGGAATTGCATTTGGAAAATGAGGCGGTTTCGGCACCCTATATTGCCATGACGTTGGATTTACTGGCCAATGTTGGCGTAAGTACCAGAAGAACCGAACAACTCATTTATGTTCATCCGCTGGCTGAGGCAAAACCGGTTCTGTTGCCCATCGAATCGGACTGGTCGTCGGCGTCCTATTATTATGCCATAGTTGCCCTATCTCCAGTTGGAACTTCAATTGAACTTCACACATTTTTCGCACAAAGTCGTCAAGGCGATGCCCAAGTGGCGCAATTGTTTGCTGTATTTGGTGTGTGTACCACTTTTGTAGGAAATCAGATTATCATTAAAAAAGAACGGGCAGTCAATTTTTTAACAGCGTCTGAACTATCATTTAATTTAGTGGACCAACCCGATTTGGCGCAAACCCTCGCGGTGACTTGTGCAGGCTTGGGTTGTAAGGCAACAATTACTGGTTTGCAAACACTCAAAATCAAAGAAACTGATCGCTTGCTGGCACTTCAAACTGAACTCACTAAATTGGGAGTGTCTGTACAAATTAGCGACAATTCGTTGCGTTTGCAAGCACCGGATCAGCTGAATCAGAATGTAAAAATCGCTACGTACAACGATCACCGTATGGCTTTATCATTTGCGTGTTTGGCCGTAAAAACCCCAATTGTAATCGAAAATCCGAGTGTTGTTGTTAAATCCTATCCCGAATTTTGGATGCATTTGTCCGAATTAGGGTTTAGTTGCAGCCAATAAATCGCCGCAGCTATTGTATTTAGTGCACTTGTGAAAATAAACGGCAAAACACTTGACATCCCCTATTTCAGGATAGTATATTTGCGCTCCTTTGTAAAACAGCCCTTTGGGTGAAATGTAATTTGTAACACCACGTACTGACTATGAAATTATCGCACTTCAATTTTAATTTGCCCAAAGAATTATTAGCCGAATTTCCAACCGAAAACCGAGACGAATCGCGTTTAATGGTCATTAACAGAGCCACCAAAACCATTGAACACAAAATGTTCAAAGACGTGATTGATTACTTTGACGATGGCGATGTAATGATCTTGAACAACACTAAAGTATTTCCGGCGCGTTTATACGGAAACAAAGAGAAAACGGGTGCCCGTATCGAAGTGTTTTTGTTGCGCGAATTGAATGCCGAGCAACGCCTTTGGGACGTTTTGGTTGATCCGGCCCGTAAAATTAGAATTGGAAACAAATTGTATTTTGGCGATGACGATTCATTGGTGGCTGAGGTAATTGATAACACGACTTCTCGTGGACGAACGCTACGATTTTTGTACGATGGATCGTATGATGAATTTCGTAATAAATTGACCGAACTTGGCGAAACGCCAATTCCAAAATACATTAACCGCGAAGTAACTCCAGAAGATGCGGAGCGCTACCAAACCATTTATGCCAAAGAAGAAGGAGCCGTAGCGGCACCAACTGCCGGTTTGCACTTTTCTAAACATTTATTGAAGCGATTGGAAATTAAAGGTGTGAATTTTGCGGAAATTACTTTACATGTTGGTTTAGGTACCTTTAATCCGGTTGAGGTTGAAGATTTGTCTAAACACAAAATGGATTCGGAAGAATTGTTTATTTCAGAAAAAGCCTGTGATATTGTAAACCAAGCTAAACTCAACAAAAAACGCGTGTGTGCTATAGGAACTACCTCAATGCGCGCTATAGAAAGTTCAGTTTCTTCGGCTAGAACCTTAAATCCGTTTTCCGGCTGGACCAATAAATTTATTTTTCCTCCGCACGATTTTAGTATCGCCGATTGCATGATTACCAATTTCCATACGCCAAAATCCACTTTATTGATGATGATTTCGGCCTTTTGTGGTCACGACCTGATGAAACAAGCCTACGACGAAGCCATCAAAGAAGGCTACCGTTTTTACTCCTATGGAGATGCGATGTTGATTATATAAAAAAAACCGGCTGAATGGCCGGTTTTTTTTCGTCATAAAGTCATAAAGTCAAAAGTCGTAAAGTCGTAAAGTCGAAAGGGTAGAAGTATACTAAGCACGTCCTTGCGAGGAAGAATGACGAAGCAATCTTTTCGTAACACAGATTATCAGTTTGAAAAATCAACGCAGTCTGATATTTTTTAGATGACAGACTAAAAGAGGAGAAATGAGAGATGTGGCTATGAATCTCGACGATTTGGAACCAAATTGCGGCTTTGATTCTGAATTTTTCAATCTTTCAATCTTTCAATCTTTCAATCTTTCAATCTTCTATACCAATTTTCATCCCGACGCTTCGAGACAAATGAACATTCGTGTATTCGTGGCTAAAAGCTATCAGCTTTCAGCCAACAGTTGTACTTAGTATACTTCCTAAAACTCCCCTCTTGAGAGGGGTTGGGGGTGTGTTTTTTTTGACAGGGATTGAAAATCTGGAAGTTTTTTTCACGCCAAGCCGCGAAGTCGCAAAAAAACTTTGCGTGCCGTTTAATCGGCATTGCGTCCCGAACCTTCGGGATTGCGAGCTATTTTCGTAACACATATTATTAGATTTGAAAAACCAACGCAATCTATAGCATTTCCAAATTAAAAAATCCGTGTATTCGTGGCTAACAGCAAACAACCGTTCATAGTATACTTACTAAAACTCCCCTCTTGAGAGGGGTTGGGGGTGTGTTTTTTTGACTGGGATTGAAAATCTGGAAGTTTTTTTCACGCAAAGACGCGAAGTCGCAAAAAAAACTTGCGTGCCGATTAATCGGCATTGCGTCCCGAACCTCCGGGATTGCGAGAGAAACGACCGAGCAATCTCTCGCCGCACAAAATGACTAATTAGATTTTATAATTAGGTTAATTACTATTGGCTTTAAAAAGTTCTATATTTGAAAAAAAATAGTTGTATATGCCTGTAATTAGTATGTTTTATGGATTGTTAATTTCGATGTATTATTTAGATAATAAACAGCATCATATACCGCATATTCACGTGAAATGCAATGATGATGAAGCGGTTTTTTCTATTCCGGAAGGAGAATTATTAGAAGGTAAAATTCCAAGTAATAAAATTAAATTAGTGAAAGCTTGGATAGAATTAAGACAAGAAGATTTAATGGTAGATTGGAGTTTGGCTATTAAAGGGGAGCCAATTTTTAAAATAGAACCTTTACGATAAAATTATGTTACCAAAAGTTATAAGCGTTCAACCCAAACCAAATTACGTGTTGGAAGTAGTTTTCGAAAATGATGAAATTAGATCGTTTTCGGTTGAACCCTTTTTGCAATATACGGTATATAAACCGTTGCAAGACGTACACTTTTTTAATGAAGTAGCCGTAAAATATGGCACTGTAGTATGGGGTGAAGAAGAACTTATCGACTTTGATCCTTATACAATCTACACAGATGGAGAAATTATAAAGCACTAATTTCTGCTCCGCAAATTACCACCACTATTCTTTACAACACAAGTTCATTGCACTTTAATTGCAGTGTAAAGCTTATACATGTGTTTGGGTGATTTATTTGTATAAAAACAGCTAAAAAAACTGATTTGTATATGTCTTAAATAGTTGTAAACTTGTGCTTTAAATTTTTTGGAATTAAAATCACAATAACATGAAAAATAGATTTTTACAAGTTTGCCTAGCTGTTTTGGTAGTTATTTTTTGTAACGCCCTTAGCGCGCAAACCATGTATGTGAGACCTCTTGTGGGAACACAATCGGCTTACAATACAGACAATATTCAGAAGTTAACATTTTCTAATGGAAACCTGCTTGTAACATCCACCTTGGGTGTTGTTGAATCACATCCCCTTGCTGGAAACCGCTACATCAATTTCACAGACTTGACTCTAGCTACATCCAATACATCATCTTTGCCAAGTGGTTTTTATGTGTATCCCAATCCATCAAGTCACATGCTGCATCTTTTTAATACCAATCCAAACAAATCAATTGAGCTAGTTCAAGTGATGTCATTGGATGGCAAGCTTCTGATGCAAGTCAAGCCAATGGAATCAAACAACACGCAATTGGATATATCTGCTTTGCCACAAGGCATGTATTTGTGCAAGATAAGTAGTGACAACCAGCAACAGACTCTGAAATTCTTAAAACAATAAACTTTACTTCAAATGAAAAAAATATACTGCTTACTATCGGTAATATTAATGGCGACAACAAGCCAAGCCCAAAACGACTCCATCTATTTCTGGAAGAACAATGTTATGATACACAAGCAGTCCATTAAAACGGCTGATTTAGACAGCATTACGTTTAGAAGACCAGCCAACCCAACAGGAATAAACATACCTGGCCCAAACGTTACGGATATTGATGGAAATACCTACGAATCAGTAACCAATTGTGGACTCACCTTTACCAAGCAGAACTTGAATGTATCAAAGTATAATGATGGCACACCCATTCCCCAAGTGACTGACCCAACACAATGGGCCAACTTAACCACAGGAGCCTGGTGTTATTATGAAAATAACACAGCTAACGGTGCAGTGTATGGCAAGTTATATAATTGGTATGCCGTGGTTGGAATCTATGATGCCGCCTCAGCAGCTAACCCAGCGCTGAGAAAGAAGCTGGCCCCAACGGGCTGGCATGTGCCAACCGATGCTGAGTGGACGCTGTTAACGGATTGTTTGGGTGGATATCCAATAGCAGGTGCTAAGATGAAAGTGCCTGGTACAACACTATGGAGTTTTCCAAACTTTGGGGCTAGTAATGAATCAGGTTTTACAGGATTACCGGGAGGTTGGCGTCAAAATTTAAATGGATTCTATAGTAGCTTAAACTTTTATGGGCATTTTTGGAGTTCAACAGTATATGATTTAACAAGTGCTTGGCGCCGAAGTTTAAATTATAATAATCCCGATGCGGATTGGGGTAATTACAATAAAAATTGTGGTTTTTCAGTGCGTTGCCTCAGGGATTAGACCCTTTTACCCTTTGACCAGTTAGCGCGGATTTGTAATCCGCGTATTCGTGGCAACAACACAATAACGCAGATTTTCCATGACTACAAAAATGATACAATTCGTTTCTGCGTAGATTTTTTTATAATTACTAGAAAGGATTTTAATTTCACGCGAAGACGCGAAGGCGCAAAATAAACTTTGCGTGCCGATTAATCGGCATTGCGTCCCGAACCTTCGGGATTGCGAGCTATTTTCGAAAAACAAATTATTAGATTTGAAAAACCAACGCAATCTAAAGCAATTTCAAATTTCCATCCCGATGCTTCGGGACAAATTAAAAAATCCGTGCATTCGTGGTTAAGTTTAAATTCTAGACAAAAAACTAAACTCCAAATTCGTGTTTCTACAACCGAAAATGCTACTTTTATCCCCACTAAAACCATACGCATGAGCTTTCAAAACACCCTTGAATTTGCCCAACAATTGGATGCGCAAGATCCGTTGGCACACTATAAAAACGAATTTATTTTTCCGCAGCACCACGGAAAAGACGTGATCTATTTTACTGGAAATTCCTTGGGATTACAACCCAAACGCAGCAAAGCCTACGTAGACGAAATCATGAACGACTGGGCCAGTTTGGCAGTTGAAGGGCATTTTTATGCCGAAAAACCCTGGTGGGATTACCACGAGCGTTTTGCCGAACCCTTGAGTAAAATTGTAGGAGCCAAACCATCAGAGGTTACCGTAATGAATACCCTCACGGTGAATTTGCATTTGCTGATGGTGTCGTTTTATCAGCCCACAGCTACTCGGTATAAAATTATTTGTGAAGAGAAAGCTTTTCCGTCTGATCAATACATGATCCAAAGTCAAATTCAGTTTCATGGGTATGATCCCAAAACGGCATTAGTTGAAATTAAACGCCGTGAGGGCGAACACAACATTCGCTTGGAAGATGTGTTGGAGGTTATTCGTCAAGAAGGCGAGTCTGTTGCTTTGGTTTTAATAGGAGGCGTAAATTATTATACCGGACAGGTGTTTGACATGAAAGCCATTACCCAAGTGGGCCACGAAGTGGGAGCCAAAGTGGGTTGGGATTTGGCACATGCTGCCGGAAATATCGAAATGAGTTTGCACGATTGGCAGGTTGATTTTGCCGCCTGGTGCAGTTACAAATACATGAACTCCGGGCCCGGAAATGCGTCGGGTTGTTTTATTCACGAAAAACATCATAGCAATCCCAATTTGCCTCGTTTTGCAGGTTGGTGGGGACACAACAAAGAACGCCGATTTAAAATGGAACCGCAATTTGATCCGGTTCAAGGTGCCGACGGTTGGCAGATTAGTAATTTGCCCATTTTATCTTTGGCACCTTATTTGGCTTCAGTACATTTGTTTGACGAAGTGGGCATGCCGGCTTTGGTGGCCAAACGCAATCAGATTACCAGTTATTTAGAATATATACTTTCCGAAATTAGCCGTGATGTGCAAGGTACTTTTGAGGTGATTACCCCTTCAGAACCCAGCCAACGTGCAAGCCAACTTTCGGTTTTCTTGCATGGCGAAGGCCGACGATTATTTGATTATTTGATGCAAAACGGCGTAATTACCGATTGGCGCGAACCCAATGTGATTCGATTGGCTCCAGTGCCATTGTATACGTCATATGCAGACATGTACCATTTTGGGCAAATTTTAAAAGCTGGAATTGTTGCCAAATAATCTACATCCTATGGCCATCAAACAAATCGGAAAGTTAAACAAGCGCTACAAAATTTTAATCAGCTTCGTGTTGATTTTACTGGTTATTGCTGTAACTGGGTTTGCATATGTGCAACAGGCCAAACCTACTTATGAAGGCTCCTTAGCCATTCATGAAATTCAAAAAGATACGCCTGTTTACTTTGACGAATTTGGCATTCCTCATATTTATGCGCATTCAGAGACGGATGCGATGGTGGCCTTGGGCTATGTACATGCGCAAGATCGGTTGTGGCAAATGGAACTCATGCGCCGCATTGCCCCGGGAAGATTATCTGAAATTTTCGGGTCAAAACTACTTAAAACCGACCGTTTTTTTGCAGGAATTGGAATCGATGAAAATTCACAACAAGCCATTGCCCAGCTCGATAAAAATAGTGCCAGTTACAAATTAGCACAAGCCTATTTGCAAGGCGTCAATGAGTTTATAGCCGAAGGAACTACGCCCATCGAGTTTCAGTTGTTGGGCATTGAAAAAAAACCATTTACCCTAAAAGACGTGCACAATGTGTTGGGATTCATGTCGTTTAGCTTTGCCATGGCGCACAAAACAGATCCTCTTTTGACACACATTCGCGATCGTTGGGGTGCAGCATACTTGGCCGATTTTGGGGTAGAAGGCCAATGGAATACCATGCAACTTAAAAGCGCCAACACACCTGCCATCGATTATACACCTATAGCCACGGCCTTGGCTCAATTGCTCGAATCAAGCCCTGTTCCTCCCTTTATTGGAAGCAACAGTTGGGTAATCGGTACAGCTAAAACACAAAACAAGCAGGTAATTTTCGCCAATGATCCACACATTGGGTTTTCGCAACCGGGCACCTGGTATGAGGCACATATTGTTACGCCACAGCACGAAATGTATGGCTGTTATATTGCTGGAGTACCCTATCCGCTGTTGGGACACAACCGAAATTATGCCTATGGTTTAACTATGTTTGAAAACGATGATGTTGATTTTTATAGCGAGAAAACCAATCCGAATAATACCGATACATATCAAACGAAATCGGGTTATGTTGCTTTTACGAAAAAGACCAAGCGTATTTTGGTTAAAGACAGTACGGCGGTTTCTGTAACGCTCAAATCGAGTGTGCATGGCCCAATTGTAAATGAAATTTTAGAAGGTGTAGACAACAAGCTACCGATAGCCATGTCTTGGGTCTACTTGCAACAACCTAATCCATTAATTGAAGCGGTGTACCGATTGTCGCATGCACAAAATGTAACCGAATTTCACCAAAGCGTGGGCTTAATTGCTGCCCCAGGATTGAATGTGATGTATGGTGATAAAGCAGGAAACATCGGCTGGTATGCGTCGGGCAAATTGTACAAACACCAAAATAGAGTGAATACAAATTTCATTTTGGATGGGGCAAATGGTAAAGACGATCAGCTTGAAGCTTTGCCTTTTTCTAAAAATCCGTCGGCTCAAAATCCGGCATGGAATTATGTGTATTCGTCCAATAATCAACCCGAACCGATTGATGATTTTTTATATCCGGGCTATTATTTGCCCAAAGATCGCGCCCTGCGTATTACCCAATTGCTCGATGCCAAAAACAATTGGAACAAGAAAGCCGTGAGCGAGATGATAATGGACAATACCTCGGCTGCATCTCCATCGGTTGCGCGAGTACTGCTCAGTCAGCTGGAAAATACAAGGTGTTCCGCATTAGAAAAAGAGGCCTTGGCCATTTTAAAAAACTGGAAGGGGAGTAGTGAAATTGAGGATATTGCCCCAAGTATATATTACAAATGGCTTACCCATTACTTGCAAAACACCTTTGAGGATGAGTTGGGTAAAACCCGTTTTGCTGGCTTTTTAACGACACATATTGTAAAACAACTAATGGAGCCACAACTGGCAAATAAGTTGTCGCCCTGGTGGGATAATGTACATACTCCTGCTAAAGAAACGCGCGAGCAAATTCTTAGTCTTTCATTTCATCAAGCTATTCAGGATTTAGAAAAGCAATATGGCAACAAAACAACAGACTGGACTTGGGGAAAAGTACACCAAGTAACATTTGAACACCCTATTGGTAAAGTAGCGCTATTGAGTAAGTTGTTTAATGTGGGTCCGTTCCCAGTAGCGGGAGCCAGTGAAGTGATCAATAATTTGTTGTTTGTACTTGAAGTTCAACCGGTATTTCAAGTTAAGGCGGGGCCATCAACCCGACGCGTAATTGATTTTTCTGACATAGAAAACGGATGGAGTATTTTGCCTACCGGCCAATCGGGAAATCCTTTTAGTGCGCATTATGCCGATCAAACTGAACTTTATGTGCAGGGAAAATTTCGCAAAATGAAATTGAATGCTACCGATATAAAAAAATCGAGCACTTTACTGCTGCTGAAACCTGTTGATTAAGGATTTTACTTCGCCAAATAAAGGTAGACTGAAACCGAGGTGTGTAAAAAAAAAGTAAATTTGCCCAACTTTTAGATTTTCCACATGCAAACCCCAAAAAAAATCGCCGTTGTAGGTTCTGGATTAGTAGGTTCCTTACTGGCTATTTATCTTAAAAAAGCCGGACATTCGGTACACGTTTTTGACCGAAGTCCCGACATTCGAAAGGTGGCATTTTCTGGACGATCAATTAATTTAGTGATGTCTACTCGAGGATGGAAAACCCTTGAAGACATTGGGTTGGATTCCGCCATTCGTGCCATTGGAATACCCGTAGATAAACGCGCGATTCACCTCGGTAAAAACGAAGTGAATTTTCAGTATTACGGCAATCACGGCGAAGCCATATTCTCGTTATCAAGAGGTGTGCTCAACAGAAAAATGATAGATTTAGCTGAAGAAGTGGGTGTTGAATTCTTTTTTGAACAGAAAATATGGGATGTCACTTTGGCCGATGCTACACTACACATTGGAGAAACCGAACGTGGGGCTTGGGAAGAATTAAAATATGATATGGTTTTTGGGTCGGACGGTGCTTTTTCTCGGGTGCGTCATCGCATGCAACGCCAAAGCATGTTTAATTATTCACAAGAATTTTTGTCATTGGGCTACAAGGAATTGCACATACCCGCCAATGCCGATGGCTCGCATAAAATAGACAAGAACTCTTTGCACATTTGGCCTCGAGGTAACTTTATGCTCATGGCCTTGGCCAATTTAGATGGTAGTTTTACCTGTACCTTGTTTATGCCACACAAAGGAGAAAACTCGTTTGAATCATTGCAAGACACCCCCACTTTAGAAGCATTTTTTGCTACTCATTTTCCCGACACAGCAGCCGTTATTCCCGATTTAGTTCACGATTTTTTCAAAAATCCAACCAGCGCCTTGGTGACCATGAAATGTTATCCTTGGACTTTTGAAGATAAAGTGGCCTTAATTGGCGATGCGTGTCATGCGATTGTACCGTTTTATGGTCATGGCATGAATGCTGGTTTTGAAGATATTACGGTTTTGCATCAAATGATGCTAAAATATGGAGACAACTGGGAACAAATATTTAACGCTTACGAACAAGCACGTAAACCCAATACAGACGCAATTGCTGAGTTGTCCTACCGCAATTTTATGGAGATGAGTTCTCAAACGGCTGACCACACCTTTATTTTGCAAAAGAAAATTGAAAAGTGGTTTTCTGAAAAACATCCCGACAAATGGATGCCCCTGTACAGTAGGGTAACATTTAGTTTACAACCGTATGCTGAAGCGCTTGCTTTTGGAAATCAACAAAACGAAATCATGAAACAAGTTATGCAAATGAATGACTTGGAAAGCAAATGGAATTCTCCGGATGTTGAAGCTAAAATAGTAGCACTTTTAGCTAAAAACTAATTATTGTTTGACTGTTATTTCTTCGGAATTTTAGGAAAGGCACAATATGATATTATTAAAACGTTATAGAAATGTAATTCAATTGGTAATTGAGTACATTGTAACAGTTGTTAACGCTTGTTTTTATTGGGTTTTTAACAAAATTTCAATTAAATTAAAAAAAGTTTTTTTATTAAAACTAAACCTATAAATTTGCTCACATTCAAATTAAACACAACCAAAATTATAATTAAAACTATTTAAAAAATTAAAAAAATGGCAAACGTTAAAAAAGAAAGTAGTACAAACGCTGGAGGCATGTTTTCAGGAATCGTAATCGTAGCGTGTATATTTGTAGGCTGGATTATCTGGAATTTTATCATGGGTAATGGTTCAAACTTTGAAGGGCGAGTAAATACAGGTCACCCATTACCAGGAAATTACCTTGCAATGGTTTACAAAGGAGGTCCAATTGTACCTGTTTTGATGGGATTACTTTTGATGGTAATCGTATTTTCATTTGAGCGTTATATGGTAATCACTAAAGCTGCCGGTACTGCCAATTTGGATAAATTCATGAAAGAAGTACAAGCAAGTGTTGTAAAAGGTGATATTGAAGGAGCTTTAGCTGCTTGCGACAAACAAAAAGGATCGGTTGCTAATGCGATTAAATCAGCTTTGATTAAATACCAAGAAGTGAAAAAAGAAGGTTTTGATAGCCAAGCTGCAGCAGAAACTATTCACAAAGAAATTGAAGAAGCTACTTCATTAGAAATGCCAATGTTGGAGAAAAACTTAACTATTTTATCAACTTTGGTTTCTTTGGGAACACTAGCTGGATTGTTAGGAACAGTAACGGGTATGATTAAAGCATTTGGAGCATTGGCTAGTGCAGGAACTCCTGATCAAGCGATGTTGGCAAATGGTATTTCTGAAGCTTTGATCAATACAGCTACTGGAATTTCTACTTCGGCTTTAGCAATTGTTACGTATAACTTGTTTACTTCTAAAATTGATACCTTAACGTATTCAATTGACGAAGCAGGTAATACAATCGTAAACACCTACAGACACTTCAGAGGGACACAAAAATAATTAGCTAGTTAGTTTCACACTCGTTAAACTAAATCACTTTATTAATTTAAAAATAAAAGTATATGGCTAATGCAAAAATGTCTAAAAAGGCGGCGTCTATTGATATGACTGCAATGTGTGATGTGGCTTTCTTGTTGTTGACGTTCTTTATTTTGACCGCAACAGCAAAGCAACAAGAGCCCTTGCCAGTTGATACGCCAGCCTCTACAGTTCAAACCAAGTTGCCCGAAACAGATTTGGCCACCATTACTGTAGGAAAAGGAAAAATATTTTTTGACTTGAAGGGTAGAGAAGTTCGTAAAAGAACCTTGGAATTGATGGGACAAAAATATGGTGTTGAATTTACGGAAGATGAAGCCAACCGATTTGCCTTGATGGAAGGTTTTGGTGTACCCATTCAAGATTTGAAAACAATAATTGGAATGACAAGTACAGACCGAAACAAACCCGGAGTACAAGCAGGCGTTCCTAAAGATTCGTTGGATAATCAATTGAAAGAGTGGATTTACAATTCACGTATTTCGAACATAGAAATTAACGACAAAGAATTGCAAATCGCGATTAAGGGTGATGCAAAAGAACAGTATCCAGAAATTAAAAAAATAATGGATATTCTACAGGACCAAAAAATCAACAGTTTTAATCTGGTAACCGGTCTACGCGGTAAAGATTTTTAATATAACACACAACAGACAATGGCTGAATTAAATACTGGCGACAGCGGCAGCAGCAAAGGCGGTAAAGTAAGAAGTAAAAAACAAAACTCCAAAGTAGATTTAACGGCTATGGTGGATTTGGCTTTCTTGCTCATCACGTTCTTTATGTTAACGACTTCGTTATCGAAACCCCAATCTATGGATTTGGGATTACCTGACAAAGACGATGACCCAACGAAAAACAAAGACATCAAAGTGGACGAGAACCGAACACTTACTGTTTTGTTGGGAGCGGATAACAAAGTAAAGTACTACGTAGGTTTGTTGGCCAATCCAATTGAGGGTCCAAAAGAAACTACATATGGCAAAGAGGGAATCCGAAAAATTCTTTTGACAAGAAAGAAAAAAGTATTGGAATACACCCGTACAGATAAGAAAGGATTGATCGTTATCATTAAACCGAGTAAAAAATCAAATTACCGCAATTTGATAGATATATTAGACGAAATGGCTATTGCAGACGTTCCAACTTATGCGATAGTTGATATTGATCCTTCAGAGGTTAAAGTATTAGAAGGTGCAAACCCAACAATACCAACTCCTTAATTTGACAATCTAATTATAAAAAAATAGAACACATGAAATTAGATTTATTAAAAAACGAATGGCTTGATATCGTATTCGAAGGACGTAACAAGAGTTATGGTGCGTATGAATTGAGAAAGTCAGATACCAAAACAACTACACGTGCTTTGGTGTTTGGAGCTGTTATATTTTCTTTTTTGGTTAGTATTCCATTATTGGCATCATTAATACCTGAATCGTCGGATGATGATATGAACATGGACAAAAAAATTGTCACTGTAAAATTACCACCAAAAGAAAAACCAAAAGAAAACCTTCCACCGCCACCGCCACCACCGCCAAAAGTGGATCAAGTGAAATTTGTGAAACCTGTGGTTGCCAAAGCGGAAGAAGTAGTCGAAGAACCACCTAAAATCAAAGAAATCGTTGATAAAAAATTAGGTGCCGAAACCATCAAAGGTGATCCTGATGCTGAATTAACAGTTGAACCAGTAGGTAACGGTGATGTTGTAGAAGAAGACAACAGCATTTATAATACGGCAGGTATTGAAGTAAAGCCTGACTTTCCGGGAGGAATGGAAAAATTCTACAAGTTTGTAGGTAAAAATTACCAAGTCCCTGAAGAAGAAGGATTGAAAGGAAAAGTATTTGTTTCCTTTGTAGTAGAAAAAGACGGATCCTTAACCGATATCAAAGTTATTCGTGATATTGGTTATGGAACTGGAAAAGAAGCTATCCGCGTATTAAAATCTTGTCCAAGATGGAATCCTGGAGAACAAAACGGAAAGAAAGTAAGGGTATTGTATTCCTTGCCAATTAACATTCAATCTGCAGAATAATGAAGGATAATTTCTTTCAGAACTACAAAAAGAAATCGCTTAAAGAGCGATTTCTTTTTGTTATAGGCATGTGCTTTTTTTTACTTTACTTGATATTAGGCTTGTTAATTATTTTTTGGAAGGAACTTCCCTTAGCCATGTCGGGCAATTTCCGGTTGCTATTTGGCGTTGTACTAATTGTATACGCCTTGCTTCGCTTTGTTCGTTTTTTTAATTCCAATACAGATTCCTAAATATGTATACACGAATAATTCCATTGTTTGTTTTTTTCTTTTTGACTTCCTGTAGTTTTTGGTCTAAATCTGAAAAAGAAACTATACTTGAAGGGCAAACTACTGTTTTGGTTGATGAAACTTTGTTGCCAATCATAGAAGCACAAACCCAAATTTTTGAAGATAAGTACCCAGCCAAAATACGAATCCAATCCCAATCTGAAGCTGAAGCCATTCAGGCATTGTATCAAAAGAATACGCGTGTAGCTGTGTTAGCCCGGGAATTAAGTAAGTCTGAATTAGCTGGTTTTACTCAAAAAAAAATATTTCCAAAAACCACTCCAATTGCAAAAGATGCAATTGCGTTAATTACTCAAAGAACAGATCAAGACACCTTGATTCAATTGGATGAAGTAATTAATATGCTAAAGGGATTGCCAAATCCAAGATATGACGGATTGGTGTTTGATAATCCAAATTCCAGTACGGCTCGATATCTTATGGAATTGGCTCAAGTAAAAGCCTTACCTGCAAAAGGAGTTTATTCGTTTGCCACAAATGAAGAGGTTGTTAAATATATTGCCAAAAACAAACGAATGCTAGGAGTTATTGGAATAAATTATATTTTTGACCCCTCAAATGCATTACGTGAAACGATACAACAAATTTCGGTGTTGAGCGTTAGTAAAGTAAAGGGTTCTGATTATTTTAGTCCAACTCAAAATAACATTGCCGAAGGAACATATCCCTTATGTCGCGACTTGTATCTTGTGAATTGTCAAGGATATTCAGGTTTAGGAATGGGATTTGCTTCTTTTGTAGCGGGTGAGATAGGACAACGAATTATCCTAAAATCGGGATTAGTGCCCGAAAAAATGCCGTCTAGAAAAATAATTACGCGCAAAACCATAATTAACGAAAAAAATAAATAATATACACCATGAATAAAGTAAGCCTTTTTAGTTTTGTTTTTTTGTCGATTTCCGCAACGGGAAATGCACAAGATATCGATCAAGCCAAAAAAGCCATAGATGCTGAAAAGTTTGACGAAGCCAAAACGATTTTAAAGTCGGTGTTGAAACTCAAACCAGGTAACGGAAAAGCGATGTTTTTGTTGGGTAATGTTTACCTCAAACAAAACCAAGAAGATTCGGCCAAAGTAATATTTAGTAAAGGGACTTTAGCACCTGAAATGGCGCGGTTCAATTATATTGGTTTAGGTCAACTTGATCTAGATGCCAATAATATAGCCGCTGCTCAAGCCAATTTTGCATTGGCAACCAAAGATTTAAAACCTAGAAAAGATCTCGAAGAATGGGTATATGTGGCCAAGGCCTATATGAATGCCGATAAACCCGATTACAATGCTGCTTTAACAGCCTTGGGTAAAGCTATAGCGGTAAACAATATGGATCCTGTAACCTTGTTGGCTTTGGGTGATGCCTATTACGGTTTAAAAAATCAAAATGATGCCTACAAATCCTACCGTGATGCCTTTATTCAAGACAAGTCATTAATTCGTGCTAAAATGCAGCTAGGAACATTATTAAAAGGCGCTAAAGCCTATACAGATGCAATATTAGCATTTAATGAAGTAACCACTTCTAATCCAACCTATGGGCCAGTTTACCGTGAATTGGCTGAGACTTATTATTATTGGGCAAAAAATGAACCGAAAAATTATAATAATTATATTTCTAAAGCTTTGGAGTACTATGAAAAGTACATGAAACTCACCGATTATTCGTTGGCTTCCCGTATGCGACACGCTGACTTTTTAATTTTAGCCAAAGATTACAAAGCTTTAGAGCTTGAGGCCAATGCCATGAAAGAATTAGACATAGTAAATCCCAGAATCTTACGTTATTTGGGTTATTCCGCTTATGAAAATGGAAATGTAGATTTGTCGATAAAATCCTTGGAAGACTTTATCGGAAATCCTTCCAATAAAATTATATCTCGTGATTACTTTTATTTAGGATTGGCATATTTTAAAAAAGCATACAATGTAGAAACTAAAGTTACTGATCAACTATTATTTGATAAAGGCATCTCATTTATGTTGAAAGCTGTTG
>VEQT01000011.1 GCA_018883065.1 Flavobacterium sp. | reverse complement strand
ACAATATACTGTAATGGAACCATCTACTGTATATGGTATAAGCAAACAAGCTGGCGAACGCTGGTGCGAATATTACCATAATATTTTTGGAGTTGATGTACGCAGCATTCGCTATCCGGGTTTAATTAGTTGGAGTACGCCTCCAGGTGGCGGAACGACCGATTATGCGGTAGACATTTTTCACAAAGCACTGAAACAAGGTACTTACGAATGTTTTTTATCCGAAGACACTAAAATGCCAATGATGTACATGGACGATGCAATTCGCGCAACGATTGCCATTATGCAAGCTGAAGCAAAAGATTTACGTATTCACTCTGCATATAATTTGGCAGCCATGAGTTTTACACCGCGAGAAATTGCAGCCGAAATTGCCAAACACCTACCCGATTTCACCATTAGCTACAATCCTGACTTCCGTCAAAAAATTGCCGACAGCTGGCCAGCAAGTATCGATGATGCTTATGCGCGAAAGGATTGGGGTTGGAACCACCAATTTGATTTAGCCAATATGACCCAAGTGATGCTTGAGATGTTGCAAAAACATGATATTGATGTGCGCTAATTTTATTGTTCGGATTTAGGAGACTTGGATTGCAATAAAATAGTTTCTGTTTTTTCTTTGAGTTGAATTACTGCATCAATGTGTTCGTTGGGAATTGTGGTGGATAACACATAGTGCTTAATTTCCCACTTCTCTTTTGTTTTGACCAATATGCCTGAACCTCTACAGCCTTTCATCCATGTGCTCAATAATTCGTCAAACCAAACCATTTTTTTGTCTTTACTGAAGTAGACGTGACGTTCTACTGCTTTAAAATCCCAGGCTTTCCCCCGATCAAAAAAAGGCTTGGCAAAGGTTTGAAATTCAGATTTGCTCCAATGTTCGGTGGCATCGGTACCCACAAAAATTCCGTCGGAGGCGAAGGCATCAAAATAGCGAGTATAATTGGCGTTGGTCGCAGCCATATGCCATTCGTCCAAAAAGCGATTCACTTGGTTGATATCGGCTGTATTGGGTTGCAAGGGTTTGCAAGAAACCAACAAAATAGAGCTTAACAAAAGGAAACAAGTTTTCATGGTAACAATTTTATTACACGAAAATAGTGTTTTTGTGCTCGTGTTGACTATTCGTGTTTTGGTCCTTGGTGTATATGGTGTTTATAGTCTAGGCTTTCGTTGTGCTGTGAAATATCCAATCCCAAAATTTCGGATGCTTCAGAAACACGAAGCGGGATAAAATAATTGGTGATTTTAAATAAAAAATATGCCCCAAAAAAGGTATACAACGACACAATAACCAAGGCCATCATGTGGTGTCCAAACACCGACCACCCGCCGTGTAAAAGACTGGCGTTTTCTCCTTGCGCAAAAATTGCTGTTAAGATCATGCCCATGATTCCACCCACACCATGGCAGGCAAACACGTCTAAGGTGTCGTCAATTTTTTGCATGAATGGGGCGTTTACAATGCAGTTTGAAACAATAGCCGCAATAAATCCAAAAAAGATACTCACGGGTATACCCACATAACCTGCTGCAGGAGTGATGGCAACTAAACCAACCACAGCCCCAATACAAGCCCCCAAAGCCGAAGCTTTACGTCCGTTGATGCGGTCAAAGAAAATCCAAGTGAGCATGGCTGCAGCAGATGCCGTGGTAGTGGTAGCAAAAGCCATCGCAGCAGTTCCGTTGGCCGCCAAAGCCGATCCGGCATTAAAGCCAAACCAACCAAACCAGAGCATTCCAGTTCCGAGCAATACGAATGGAATGTTGGTAGGTATATTTACTTTATTGGTGCGTTTGCCCAAAACCAAGACGCCTGCTAAAGCCGCAAAACCAGCACTCATGTGCACCACCGTTCCTCCGGCAAAATCTCTGATGCCAAAATAGGTGCCCAAAATACCCGTGGGATACCACACCGAATGACAGAGTGGAGCATAGATAAAAAGGGTAAACAAACAAATGAAAAATAAATAGGCAATAAAGCGCACGCGTTCAGCAAAAGAGCCGGTAATAATTGCCGGTGTGATGATAGCAAACTTCATTTGAAATAAAGCAAAGAGCATAAACGGTATGGTAGCCCCCATTTTTAAATTGGGCAAAACCGCAACGTGATCCATAAATGCAAAGGTGGTGGGATTGCCAATTATACTGTAGAACGATCCATTGATGGTAAAACCCAAAGGGCTTCCAAAAGCCAAACTAAAAGCGACAACAACCCATAATAGGGTAACTACGCCCAAACAAATAAAACTTTGTAACATGGTAGAAATTACATTTTTCTTGCCTACCATTCCGCCATAAAAAAAAGAAAGTCCTGGCGTCATTAACAACACCAAACAAGCAGAAGTAAGCATCCAAGCCACATCGGCAGGGACTATTTGATCTACAGCGCCAAACTGTTTAGCTAGATTGGACGACATAGGAGCTTCAACCCAAAACAAGCCCACTATTGAGATAACACAAATAATTAAAAACGAAATCAACCATCTTTTTTTTACTTTCATAGTTATACCTGTTTAAATTTGGGGTAAAATTATATTAATAATTAAAAAATATACTTTTACCCCTCTTAAAATATAGGGTTTGATTTTTAAAATATTAAAAACTTATAAACTATATCGTTTTATTTAATTATGTATCCTAATAACTGATTTAGTACTTTTGAAGCAAACGAAATGATACGATGAAAAATACAGATCCAATTTTATTTATGGCCGAAGCCATTCGATTGGCGACTGAAAATGTGAGTCTTCGAAATGGAGGCCCGTTTGGGGCAATTGTGGTAAAAAATGGTGAAATAGTAGGTAGAGGCTACAATCAGGTAACCGCAAACAATGATCCAACGGCGCATGCTGAAGTAATGGCCATTCGAGATGCTTGTGCCAATCTTAATTCCTTTCAGTTGGATGGCTGCGAATTGTATACGTCCTGCGAACCTTGCCCCATGTGTTTGGGCGCAATATATTGGGCAAGACCCGATAAAATTTATTATGGTTGCACCAAAGACGATGCCGCTGCAATTGCCTTTGACGATGCGTTTATATACGAGGAGTTGACCGTGCCTGTAACCCAACGGAAAATTCCAACAAGTCCACTTTCAAGGGAAGCGGCTTTAAAGGCCTTTGAGCTTTGGGAAAATAACACGAAGAAAATTTCTTATTAATCTACCAAGGAATTGATAGGATTCTCGAAGTAAAGAAATTGGCAGGCCCACTGCTTCCTCCGTTGCTGTTTCCGCTTAGCAAACGGTAATTGGGCTGGTTACCCCAATGGGCTGGAACATCGTTTAAGATCATGTCTTCTCCGGTATCATTGGCTATATGTCCATTTATCATCGCTTGCCACCCCATAATTCTTATTTTGCTTTTACCTGCAGTGAAATAATCATTTTGCAACAGGGTTAATTCTTTTACATAGTTTTTGTAAATCGTTTGGTACTGTGGAATCGCCAGTATTTTAGTGATTAACGGACGTTGAGATGACGGCCCCCAATTGAGTGGGTTTTGCGTGCCTGAATTCCCTAATATAGCAGAGGTTCCCAACGAATTGTCGTAGTCATACGGAATAAAATAGGCTTTGCCGTTGGGTGCAAAATAGAAATAGAAATTGTTGCAATTTACCCAATAATCGTCCCACATGCCCACCACCACACTCGTTGCATAGGTTTTTAAAAACAAATCAACATCCATTTGGGCGGTTATCCAATTCTGAAATTCAACACCTGTTTTCATGTTTAGATTGGCTATAAACGCGGTAAGTTGATTTTTGGCGCTAATTAATTCATTTTCACGTGTTTTTAAATCATAGGCATAATACTGTGACAAAGAAGGAGTTAAACTTACGTTTTCAACGCCTATACTGTTGGTGGAATAAAAATCGGCTTTGTTGCTACCCAAATTGTAGCCCTTCCATAAAAACCCGGTTCCAACACCCCACTGGGCGCTTTTTTTGGCAAGAAAATCTTCATCAACTGCTTCTAGCATTTCATATACGCCAAAATAAGCAGGAGAAGCATCGCCCTCTACTTCAATGGTGAGTTTGCAATAGGATGCTCTAGGCGCAGTCCAACATCCAAATCGTCGAAATAAATCGTAACAATAAATTTCGCGGCTGTAGGTGGCATCATCTTTAAACCATTTCAAATTGAGTTTATTAAGTCCCGAAAAACGTTGATCATCCACAAATTTTGAAAAGTCCAATGCAAAATGAGCATGGTGCCAATCGGGTGCAAGTGCATTGTGTAATTGACCATTTGATCCTTCAGGCCTACGTCTACTGGTGTTGCCGCGCAACTTTAATCCAATGTTGTTTAATTGAACAGTTCTGCCGTTGGTGGTAAACGTAAAATCGGAGGATACTTTTTTCTCGTTTTTGGGATTCAAATCATAATACTGAAGAAGCTTATTCCATTCGGTCAGCGTAAACTTTAATTTAATTTCAGGAACTACTTTTAAATTAAACACATCGGCCTCTACAACAGGTGGCATTGGTTTTGCTAGCTGAATGTGCGAATCGTTTAATTGATCGCTGTTGCTGCAATACATATGTAAAAGAAAGGGCAGAAGTAAAAAATACTTTTTCATAACTACAATTGTGGACGCTAAAGATACGGTATAGTATGCAGAACGCACTGTTAAATTCTCAAGCTTAGAAAAGCGGAAATAAAACGATTAAAGTAGATGGGCTAGGTAATTGTTTAAATTTGTTTAAAATACCCTTAAAATCAAAAAAACCGGGCATAAACCCGGTTTTTAATTTTGCTTGACAGCTTATTATTTTACAATCAAGAATTCAGATCTTCTGTTTTGAGCATGTTGTTCTTCTGTACATTGTTCGCCACAATTCACTTTTAATTCTGTTTCACCTAATCCTTTACCAGAAATTCTTTCGGCAGCAATTCCTTTTGAAATCACATACTGTACAGTTGCTTTGGCACGACGATCTGATAAGTTCAAATTGTACACATCGCTACCACGATTATCTGTGTGTGATTTAGCTAAAACCACAAGCTTGTCGTTGGCTTTCATTACTTGTACCAATTTATCTAACTCAAATGCGCCTTCTTTGGTGATATTGCTTTTATTGTATTCAAAGAAAATCGGATTTAAGATAATTTCGGTTTCGGTAATGATCACTTCGATTGGCTTTAAAGCGGCCGCTACAGCAACTGATTCACCTTTGCTTTTGGCTACACCAAACGTATTGCTTTCGTAACCGTCTTTTGAAGCTTGAATCGTATAGGATTTATTACACTCTACTTTGTAGGTAACTTCTCCTTTGTCATTACTCATCTCAGTGGCAATTACGTTGCTTTTTTCATCTACAATCGCGACGCTGGCATTAACCAATATAGCCCCTGTTTTGGCGTCTGTTACAGTAGTAGTTACAGGAACTGCACAAATTGGAATGGCTTTAAAGAAGTCGTCGTTTCCATTTCGGTTACTAGAAAAGAAACCTAAATTTTTGTCTTTGTTAAAGCTAAACGAGAAATCGTCTTTTTCGGTATTGACGGGTTGTCCTAAATTGGTGGCATCACCAGATGACAAATTGATTTGAAAAACGTCTGTTCCTCCTAATCCAGGGTGTCCGCTAGAAGCAAAATACAAAGTGGCGTTGTCATCGGCAATAAAAGGAAAGCTTTCATATCCAGCAGTATTTACTTTTGATCCAAGATTTTCTGGCGCCCCAAAAGAACCGTCTTCATTAATAGCTGCTTTCCAAATATCAACTCCTCCTAAACCACCTGGCATATCAGATGAGAAATACAAGGTTTTTCCGTCGCGGCTTAAACTTGGATTGCTGGTAGAATATTCGGTGCTATTGAATGGTAAAGAAATTACTTTACCCCATTTGTCGCCTTCTTTAACTGATTTAAAAATGTTGTTGCGACCCAATTTAAGTTTCTTGGCTTTGTCTTTTTCAAATTCTGACTCTCTAAAACTATCACTGCCAAAATAAGCCGTATTGCCATCAGCGCTAATAGTAATCGGACCGTCGTGGTACTTGGAGTTCAATTGCGTTATAGGCAAAGCATTGGTAATGGTTCCGTCGTCGTTGTAGTCGGCTTTGTAGATGTCTAAATACGGTTCTTTATTCCAACCATAATCTTTTCGAGATCCACTTCGAGCACTTGTAAAATAAAACAAGTTGTTATATAACACAGCCCCAAACTCTGATTTATCACTACTAATTTCCATTCCTAAAACATCAAACATTTTTTGTTTGTCTAACAAGCGGGGGATGTAATTTGGATTTTCATTGAACGAAATGGCACGGGTATCCGCAGGAACCAAACTGGCAAACTTTTGCATTTGCACGTTAGACTCTGCATATTTGCCATTCGCTTTCAACATCTGTGCATAACGATAATATATTTCCGGATCTTGGTTGGTCTCAACCGCTTTCTCATACCATTTGGCCGCTTCAACTGTATTAAACATGTTGAAATACAAATCAGCCAATTGGTTGTAGATGTATCCGTCTCCTTTTCCTTTTTCAACCAATTTCAGGTATTCATCTGCAGCAGCAACATATTCGTAACGGTTGTATAATTTGTCTGCTTTTTGTGTAAGTGCGCTTTGTGCCAAAACACTGCCGCTAATCATCACAAAACTTAATGCTATATATAAATTTTTCATTTTTACGTTCGATTTATGTTAGAAATACCTTGGTGATTGAGAAACTTTTTTCGGGAAGTTCAAATCAAACAACATGATGAACTCATGAGAAGAGGATGCGCTACCTCTGAGGTCAGATATAATATGATCATAAGCATAGCCCAATCGCAAGTTTGGTGAAATCATGTAGCCAATCATAGCGCCAAAACTGTCTTGCAAACGATAGGTAGCTCCAACTTCAAATTTGTCGTTAAACAAGAAGTTAGTAGATAAATCAAATGAAGTAGGGGCACCTGCAGCCGTCTTGATCATAGTAAATGGTTTGAATTTTAACGTTGGATTAATATCAAATACGTATCCACCTGTTAAAAAGTAATGTAATGATGTTGTGCCGAATTTTCTTCCGTTTCGATCTAAATATGTCCCTTTCATCATATTAGGCATCGAAAAGGCCACATAATATTTATTAGTGTAATAGAATAATCCTGTACCTGCATTGAATCTTGATGTACTTACATCAACTCCAAAAGCATCATCTCCTGCATCGGGTTGAAAAGGATCAATCTCCGAATTTAAACCAATATTATTAATTGTTAATCCTGCTTTTAAACCAAATGCTAAACGTCGTTCGCCACCCAAATTTAAGGTATACGAGAAATCTCCATACACATCGTTTTCTTCCACAGGACCTATTTTATCTGAAATAACAGATAAACCAACACCCACATTCTTGCCTACGGGCGAGTTCAAGAAAAACGTCCCTGTATTAGGAGCCCCTTCTAAACCTACCCATTGCTTGCGATATAACAAACCACCGGTCATGTTCTCTTTAGATCCAGCGTAAGCCGGGTTAATGGCACTCATATTATACATGTATTGTGTATAATTTGGGTCTTGCTGTGCGGATGCCTCTACAAATGATAAGAACATCAATAATGCCGCGAAATGTATTTTCTTCATTTTTGTGTATTTACAGTTTGTTATAAATTATTGCTCTCTATTGATGTAAATCCATCCAGTTTGTGCAGGCGCATTTTCTTGCTCTACCACATAGAAATAAGTTCCGTCTGGCAACTCACTTCCACTATCTGTTTGACCATACCAATCGTTGCTGTAGTTGTTTTTAGAATACACAACCATTCCGTAACGGTTAAATATTTCTAATCTTTTACAAGCCAATTTTAAGAAGTCGTTTTTGCCATCTCCAGCGCCCGTACCGCGTGGTGAAATTCCTTTTTGAATGGTACAGGTTACGCTAGTTATATCTCCCGAAGTACCGGATGATATACAACCCGCATTGGTTACATTACAAATATAAGTCCCTGGGGCAGAAACAACAACTGATTCGTCAGTTCCAATAGTTGCTCCAGTACCATCTACCCATTGATAAGTAGCAGTATCCGGATTGAAATTGATTGAATCTGAAGTCGCAGTTAATATGTAGATTCCATTATCACAACCGCCATCAACAATGATATTAATTGGTGGTGTAACTGTAACCGCTAATGTTTGTGAAACAGCACACTGACCAGCACTTGGTGTAAACACGTAGCTTCCGTCAGCCGTGTTGCTAATTGTTGCTGGTGACCAGGTACCATTTACTCCGTTTGGCGATGTACCATTCAAAGTTGGGGCAGTTGATCCCGAGCAAATTGGCGCAACAGCCGTAAAGTCTGGGGTAACATTTTGATCGACAGTTACCGGTACGGTTTGTGTATCGGCACACAATCCGAGGGTTGGTGTAAATACATATGAACCACTTGCTGTATTGCTAATTATTGACGGCGACCATACTCCCGAAACTCCATTTGGAGAAATTAATGCTAAGGTTGGTGCAGTAGCTCCTGAACAGAAAGCTGCAATTCCAGGAAAGTTAGGTTGTGTTCTTGGCGTGATTACTACCCCAAGCGTTTGTGAAGTAGCACATTGACCTGCGTTTGGCGTAAACACATACGATCCAGAAGTTGTATTATCAATAGTAGCTGGTGACCATGAACCAATAATACCTATTGGAGATGTGGTAGACAAACTTGGCGCTACAGTACCTGAACAAACGTCTGGAATAGCTACAAACGAAGGGTTAATACTTGGAGCTGTCACATTCACATTTAATGTTTGTGTAGTCGCACACTGTCCTGCGTCTGGGGTAAATACATACGATCCAGAAGTTGTATTATCAATCGTGGCTGGTGACCAAGAACCAATAATACCTATTGGAGATGTAGTAGCCAAACTTGGCGCTACTGTTCCAGAACAAACGTCTGGAATAGCTACAAACGAAGGGTTAATACTTGGAGCTGTCACATTCACATTTAATGTTTGTGTAGTCGCACACTGTCCTGCATCTGGGGTAAATACATATGAACCAGAGTTCGCATTATCAATTGTTGTTGGTGACCATGAACCAATAATACCTATTGGAGATGTAGTAGCCAAACTCGGTGCCACTGTTCCAGAACAAACGTCTGGAATAGCTACAAACGAAGGGTTAATACTTGGAGCTGTCACATTCACATTTAATGTTTGTGTAGTCGCACACTGTCCTGCGTCTGGCGTAAAAACATATGAACCAGAGTTCGCATTATCAATTGTTGTTGGTGACCATGAACCAGTGATTCCGTTTGGTGCAACAGCATCTAAACTTGGTACGGTTGTTCCTGAACATATTGATGGAATCGGTGCAAAATCGGGTAATATAGGGTTTGAAATCGTAACCACTACAGTAGTTGGGATTGCGCAAGGCAAAGTTCCGTCTGGGGTAAAAGTGTAATTTGTTGGACCAATAATTGAAGTATCAATCGATGGTGGTGACCAAGTTCCAGTCACCCCATTTGAAGATGTTGTATCTAAAGTTGGTGCTGAAGAATTGAAACAAAGCGTTGGTATTGTGTTAAATGTTGGTACTATTTGATTGTCAATTGTCACCAGGAAACTTTCTTCATCAGAACAAGTAGCTGTTGATGAAGTAATCTCAGCATACACATAAATAGTTTGTGTAGATGTAATTTGAGTTCCTACTGGAATTTGTACTCCACCACCAGCTGGTCCTCCAGGAAGTGTGTAATAATTACCAACCGTTAATGCCGGTAAAGTATAAGACGTACATTCAAAAACTGGAGCAATTGGTTGGATGTCAACCGTGGTGATGTTTAATAAAATATTCTCCGTTTTGGTAGTCACAGTTCCTCCACATCCAGTATACACTGCTTGTGCAGTCATATTGGTGTCTTGATTAAAACAAACATTAACTGTTGGATTATTACTTACAACAACTCCATCACGCAACCAAGAGAATTCTACGGTTGAGTTTCCATTTGGTGTAAATCTCCAGGCTTCATTTTGTGCATTCCATGGACCTGTATTTCTTCCCGGTGGAACGTGTGCAATGGTTCCTAGATCGTTTTGAAGACCAATTACACCACTACCACTATTCCAGGTTGTACAAGCTGTACGGTCTTGTACATAAACTTCAATAATATTTGAGGTTTCATACAACACAATTTGACTGGTTTGTAAACCAACACTTACACCACAGCTAAATTGAGCGATGTTGTCATAATTTACTACGAAACTTCTACAAGGTGCTGTTCCTAACACTTGGTAGTTGATTGTATGTACAATAGGTGCAGTAGAAACTGATGGGTTAATGTCTTGATACACGCCATAAATTGCATTTCGTATCGGGAAATTTGTGGCCGGAATTTGAGCAGTAAATGCCCATGGACAGTTTCCTGGAGCAGTTTGAGGAGTAAAAGTTAATACCCCATTTGATCCAACTTGTATAGAAGGATAATTTACGCCATAGAAACAAAAGTCAAAAGGCAACTGAAATGAAGGGCCCCAAATATCATCCGTAGCAATATTTAATTGTGTACCACCTGTAAATGGGAAAGGTGGCGCAAAAGGAATACCTAAAATACTATAATCGGTAGTGTCTTTAGAATCTGTAAAAGTTGCAGACAAATCAATGCAGTAGTCGCCAGGGCAAAAATCAATTTGACCAGGTGAGGTTGTAACTACGTCAATTTCTATATCAGCACAAGCTGGTAGTGGGGCTGAAATATAAAAGTTTATAGGTCCAGACCAGGTACTTAAATCTGTACCGGTACAATTGGCGCGTACATAAAACTCATAAAATCCTGGTGTTAATGCACCAAAACAGGCTAGTGTATTGTATGGTGCTGCATCTGTTGGTAATGTATTTACTACGCAGCCTGATGTTGGTCCTGGCACTGCGCCACCCGATGGCTGAACTACGATATTCCAGCTTGTAGCTGGTCCTACTTCATTCCAAGCTAAATCAGCCGAGTTACCATTGGTGTTTATGTAGCGTAAGTTTGTAGGTTGAGGGCACGTTGGTAATGTTGTAAAAGTAAAAGGTCCTACCCAATCACCAGGTGTTCCTGCTCCACATAAAGAGCGAACATAATAATCATAGGTGGTGTTTGGAGATAACGTATTTGGTGTTGTAAACGGATGAGCGCCTACAGCAGGATAAGTTGGAGTGCTTCCTAGAGTTGGAGCAGCGCCACCTGTTGGCACCACAAATACATCCCAAGCTGTATTGTTGTTTGCTTGAACCCAATCTAAACTTGAGTTAAAAATACTCGGTACAGCAGATAAGTTTGTTGGAGGTAAACATTTTGGGAAGAAACAGTCGGCACGTGAATCGCTATATACAACGGTTCCTACAAGACCTGCGCTTGCCACGTTCATATTATATAAAACTTGTCCAAATATATTTGTAATCGAAACGCGAACTTCTCCAGGGAATGTTCCTCCGTTGTTCCAGTTAAGATCAAATGGCACCCCTGAACAAAGTGGCACATTCACCACAACAGGTCCAGCGCCAGCTGTAAAAGTACCCCCAATAGTGGCTACAAGAATTCCATTTTGACGCACTTGCATAGTTGCACCATTCCATCCATCACCAAATGAATCGGTCATAGTGAATGTATATGGACATTGATTGCTTGGATTACAAATAGTAGTACAGAAATTTCTTGGTCCTGACCAAGTACTCAATCCGTTTACAGCACCACAATCCGTTCGTACATAGTAATCATAACAAGTAGCTGCGGATAAGCCAGTTAATACAAAGCCGGTGTTGGTGTTGGCTACTACCCAGCCTGTAGAAGCTGCTGTTGGAGCGGCAGAACCAGCTGGTAAAACCAAAACTTGCCATGTAGTTCCTGTAGGATTTGTCCAACCTGCTACAGCAGAGACATCAGTAATTGTACCGATTGTTAAAGCAGTTGGTTTAGGGCAAGTAGGCAATGTTGTTGCGCTAACTGGCAATGACCAAGTACTGATTCCATTTACAGCGCCACAATCTGAGCGTACATAAAAATCATACGCAGTATCTGGAGTTAAACCGGTCATATTAAATGGATTTCCAGTTGCCACAACCCAGCCCGTAGTGGCGGCAGTTGGTGCGGCAGATCCTGCTGGTAAAGCAAGTACTTGCCAAGCTGTTCCGGTTGGATTTGTCCATCCTATTCGCACGGAAGTAGTGGTAATGTTGGAAGCTGTTAATGCAGTTGGTCTAGGACAAGTAGGTAAAGTAGTAAACGTTCTAGGCGTTGTTGTCCAAACACTCGGTGAGTTTACAGAACAAATGGTTTGTAAATACACATCGTAGGTAGTATCTGCCAATAATCCACCTGTTATGGTGTAATTATTTGGCGGAATAGTAGTAGTATAAGTAGGCGGTGTTCCTGCTGTAGGTGGAGGGGATCCTGCCAACACAACATAAATGCCCATACTTGTACTAGGAGCTCCTGGATTTGTCCAAGTAATTCGAGCGCCATTCGTAGTAATTTGAGCCGCTGGTACATTAATATTAGTTGGAGGTAAACACAGCGGATTCAAACAATCCACCATGCCACCATAAAGTGATGTTCCAACACCAGCTGCGCCACCACCAGCATAGGTAAACAAGGTTTGACCAAAACTATTTTGGATAGAAACCGCAATCTCATCTGGGAAAGTACCACCAGTACTCCAGAATAAGTCAAATGGAATGCCATTACACATGGGGACCTGTACGTTTGTTGGTCCGCCACCCACAATTTGAGTGCCTAATGTGCCAACCACGATTCCATTTTGTCTTACCTGCATGGTACCCCCATTCCAACCATCACCAAATGTATCGGTCATTACAAAGGTATAATTACAACCAACTACATCACATATAGTGGTATTGAATAAAAATGGTCCAGACCAAGCACTAAATGTTCCGTTTCCACAGTCGGCGCGTACCCAATATTGATAAGGTGTTGCAGCCGTTAATCCGGTTACAGGAAAATTGGTGTTGGTATTTGTTTGGGTTCCAGCTCCTGTTGGAATTGAACTTCCAGCAGGCTGAACGGCTACTTCCCAAGAAGTTGATGTGCCAAATGTTCCGTTTGTCCACGAAAGTGTTCCGCTGCTGGTGCTAAATGCCCCCGCTGATAAATTGATTGGAGCAACACAGTTTACTTGTTGAATAATTAGATTATAGTTGTAGCTTGCTGTTGCAGCAGTAGAAGACAACACGATAAATATTGGTTGGTTTGCTGTAACGTTTAAAGCCGGAATGTTTCGAACATCTGAGGTGGCATTAGCTACACCGCCTATACAAGATACACCAATGTTTGCACAACTGCTGTAAATAAACATACCCGTATTTGTCGATCCTTGTGGATTCATTGAAATACTAATTAACCCAGTCGTAGTTGGAGTATATGAATACACAACATCATTGCTTGCCATAAAGGCGCCTGTAGTTCCACAACCTGTTGCTCCTGGCGAAGCGGGATTTATGTTGTTTCCATACACAGATGTATTGCTGTTTGCTGAATATGGCAATGAAGTAACCGGGATTGGAGCTGCACATGTAGCGCCTAGTGGAGTAGTTGGAAATAAAAACGGACCAACCTGCTCAGAATTAGAAGCAGGACATATGGCGCGTACATAAAATTGATAATCTGTAGAAGGAGAAAGAGTTCCAGCTGGAATGGTGTAACTTCTAGGTGTAGTAGTACTTGTAATATTTGAAACTATTGTACCTGTTCCTGGTGTAAATCCAGACACACCATATTCAACTTCAAACAAAGTAGTAGCTGTATTTGTCCATGTTAAAGTTGCGCCTGTTGCACTAATGCTATTCACGCCCAAAACGGTTGGGTCTGTACATCTCAAAACCAATTTCACATCGTCTACTAACCAACGGTCTCCAAATTGACCAGCAACGGTTTGTGTGTATACTTTTACAAAAGCAAAATACCTAGCACCTGTGATCGCCAAGTTGATTACTTTTTCTTCGTAATCCAATTGGTCGGCTGTAAGTGTGCTTAATTCATCTTCTGTATATTGAACCAATTGAGTATAAGCTGTCAAATCGGCCTGATCTGCCGAGCTCGAAACCATAACTCTGTATAATGTTCCTGTATTTCCAGCCAACGTTTGGCGGGTAAAGAAACGCAATTGACTATTAGCAGCGACAGTTTGTTGGGGGGTAATTAACCATTCTTCGGTTAAAACGCCAACTCCAGCTGATGTAGCATTTGTTGCTCTAGCCATATAGGCACAACGGGTTCCGCTGTAGGCTGCATATAAGGCATTTGGATTGACGTCCCAATTGGGTGCGGCATTTGTTAAATTATCTTTAACTAACCAGCCAGTTGGAGGGAAAGTCGCGCCTTCAAAATCTTCAAGAGCAGGCAACTGAGAATACCCAGCAAAAGATACCAAAGAAAGCAAAACGATTAAAATAATTTTTTTCATAAAATGAAAATTTAGTTGGTTTAATATAGTTCTAGAATTATTTTTTGAGTTCCAAATTTAACAAAATTTATGAAATGTATATCTAAATTTTAGTTTTTAACGATTTACCGGTAATTAGGCTCGACGAACTGCACGTTTTTTTGCTGATTATTCTAACTTTTTATAGTTAATTTTGAAACTCAATTTATCCCATGTTAGAACAAGAAAAAATCGCTTTCGAAAAAACCGTTTTGGTTGGAATTATTACCCAAAATCAGCCGGAAGACAAATTAATAGAATACCTAGACGAGCTTGAATTCCTTACCTTCACGGCAGGAGGTGCTGTAATGAAGCGTTTTTTTCAAAAAATGGAGCGACCCAACCCAAAGACTTTTTTGGGCACAGGGAAAATGGAAGAAATACATCATTATGTAAAAGAACACCAAATTTCCACGGTGATTTTTGACGACGAATTAAGCCCATCACAACAAAAAAACATTACCCGCATTTTAGATTGCAAAGTACTCGACCGAACGAACCTAATTTTGGACATTTTTGCCCAACGCGCCGAAACTTCCTATGCCCGAACCCAAGTTGAACTGGCGCAATGCCAATATTTGCTTCCACGCCTCTCAGGAATGTGGACGCACTTGGAACGACAAAAAGGAGGAATTGGGATGCGCGGACCCGGTGAAACCGAAATTGAAACCGACCGCCGAATTGTGCGCGACCGAATTGCCTTGCTTAAAGACAAAATAAAAGTAATCGACAAACAAATGTCGGTACAACGCAGCAACCGCGGAGCAATGGTACGCGTGGCCTTGGTAGGCTATACCAATGTAGGCAAATCGACCTTGATGAATGTAATAAGCAAAAGTGAAGTATTTGTCGAAAACAAATTGTTTGCCACCTTGGATACCACCGTTCGCAAAGTGGTAATTCGAAATTTGCCCTTCTTGCTTTCAGATACCGTAGGATTTATTCGCAAATTACCCACGCAATTGGTTGATTCGTTTAAAAGTACGCTCGACGAAGTGCGCGAAGCCGATTTGCTCTTACATGTAGTTGATATTTCCCATCCCGATTTTGAAGACCACATTGCCTCAGTCAATCAAATTTTGATGGACATCAAAAGCAACGATAAACCGACCATCATGGTGTTTAATAAAATTGACGCCTACCGTCATCTCACGATTGAGGAAGACGATTTAATTACCGAACGCACCCGCAAACATTATACCTTAGAAGAGTGGAAACGCACTTGGATGCACGATGTGGGCGAAAAAAATGCCTTATTTATCTCTGCCACGCAAAAAGAAAATTTCGAAGAATTTAGAGAACGTGTGTACGAAGCGGTGCGCAGCATACACATTACACGTTTTCCGTACAACAAATTTCTGTACCCCGACTACAACGAAGCCATCGAAAAAGAAGACTAACTATTTTTTCTTGTACAAAGGAACAGCCGAACAAGCCTCTCCATACATAATGCTTTTGGCTAGTGGTTGTAGATATTGAAGCGCCTGTATATAGGCGCTAGGCGGAACGGGTTTTTTAGAGCAACCCTTCAAAATAACTGGATTCCCTTTAAAAGGAGCGTAATCAATAGCGGCCAATATTTCGGGGTATAAAAGTTCATCTATTTTATGAACTGAACCAAGCACTACTTTTTTAGCATACGGCATCAACTGAACAGCAACCAATTGTTCGGCCCAAGCGGGCAAAATGGCATCGGTACTGCAATGAATAGCCACATACTGATTTTGGTATTGGCTCCAATCGTGTGAAGTCAAAGCATGCCGAAACTCTTTTTCTTTGAGTAAAAATCCCCCCATTAGCCATACCGAAATATCAATTTGGGTTTTGATGCCTTCGGGATAGTAATCCTCTAGATCAAACACCATCAAAGCCGAATTGGCTACTCTATTTACGATTTCATCCATAGCGTTGCAGAATTCAAAAAGGGTTTACAGCATGCCCAATTCCAACTTCGCCTCTTCGCTCATCAAGTCTTTGCTCCAAGGTGGATCAAAGGTAATTTCGACTTCGGCGTTTTTTACGTTTTCTATCGAGCGCACTTTGTCTTCTACTTCGCGCGGCAAACTCTCGGCTACTGGGCAGTTGGGTGAGGTTAACGTCATGAGGATTTTTACTTCGTAATCTTCATTGACCATCACGTCATAAATTAGTCCCAACTCATAAATGTCTACCGGAATTTCAGGATCGTAAATGGTTTTGAGTTTTTTTACAATGTCTTCGCCCAATTGGGTCGTGTCAATTTCGTGTTCCATAATTGGTTAATTGTTTTTGGCTTGATGCGCCAATGCATATAGTTTTATTTGTTTAATCATCGAAACCAATCCGTTCGCGCGGGTAGGTGAGAGCTGTGCTTTTAATCCTATGGTGTCAATAAAATCGGTTGAAGCATCCAAAATGGCTTGCGGTGTTTGGTGTGAAAAAGTACGAAGTAATAAGGCAATGATACCCTTGGTTATAATCGCGTCACTGTCGGCAGTGAAGATTAATTTTCCCTGCTCGTTTTCAGCGTGCAACCATACGTTTGATTGACAACCTTTAATGGTGTTTTCGGGCAACTTGAATTGCTCATCAATGAGTGGCAGTGTTTTACCCAAATCGATCAGGTACTGAAATCGCTCATCCCAGTCGTCAAACAAAGAAAAGTCGTCAATGATTTCGGCTTGTATTTCAGAAATTGTCATTGTATTTATTCGGGTTTATCAAAGGCATTCATAAACGTGACCAATTGTTCAATTTCAACTGGCGGATTTCCATGATCAAATCCTGCAGTTCCATAGGTTTCTCCATTGTGCGAAACGCTCAAGTTACCAATGGCCGCACCGTCATAAAATCGTTTTTCGGTAGGTGCTTTGAGTTGAGCCAACTGGGCTACATCAATGGCTTTAAGGTAACTAATCACTTTTTTTTGCTGCTCTTTTGATAACTGCAACTGTACCGAAGGCAAACGGGTTTCTCTGTCTTTAGTGATACGCAATTCCTTGTCTTTAATGGTAATTTGCATATAATAGCCCCGTGTTTCGGCCGTATAGGTTAGGGTAGATTTAGAAAAATCTTGCTTGGACTGGTTTACGCAGCCTTTGCTTAAAAAGAGCGAGAGGAGAAAACAACTGATTAATTTCATCTGGTATTGTTTTAAAAGTTAGCGCAGCATCGTTACTGCTTTTTTTAGTGCCGAAACAAAAAAATCAATTTCGGCGGGGGTATTGTAAAACGCAAACGAAGCCCGAATGGTGCCCGGTATACCAAAAAAGTCCATAATGGGTTGAGTACAATGATGCCCGGTGCGCACTGCGATTCCTTTTTTATCAATGATGGTGCCCAGATCATACGGATGAATGTCGCCCACATTAAACGAAATAACCGAGGTTTTTTGCGCAGCCGTGCCGTATATTTTTAAGCCTTCTATTTGCAATAATTGGGCGGTGGCGTAATCGAGTAGTTTTTTTTCGTGCGCAGCTATAGCTTCAAAACCAAGGCTTTGCATGTATTGCACAGCCACACCCAAGGCAATTCCGCCGGCAATGTGCGGTGTGCCGGCTTCAAATTTATGCGGCAACTCGGCATAGGTGGTTTTCTCAAAGGTGACGGTTTTAATCATCTCGCCACCACCTTGATAGGGAGGAAGTTTGTGCAGCCATTCTTCCTTACCGTATAAAATTCCGGTGCCAGTAGGGCCGCATATTTTGTGTCCAGAAAAAGCATAAAAATCGCAATCTAAGGTTTGCACATCGGGTTGCAAATGGGGCACTGCTTGGGCACCGTCTACCAAAAAAGCCGCGCCTACCTGATGAGCTTGCGCCACCATTTCTTGAATGGGGTTGATGGTGCCTAAGGCATTTGAAATATGGGTAACCGCAACCAATTTGGTTTTGCTGTTCAATAATTTTAGATATTCTGCTTGAATCAATTCGCCGTTCTCGTTCATGGGAATCACGCGCAATTTGGCGCCTGTTTTCTCACACAAGAGTTGCCAGGGCACAATGTTGCTGTGGTGCTCCATAGCCGAGATCAGTACCTCATCTCCGACTTTCAAGATAGAAGCAAATCCATTAGCGACCAAATTAATGCCGTGGGTGGTTCCGGCAGTAAACAACACTTCGTGGGTATAAGCTGCGTTGAGGTGCTGCCTCATGATTTCGCGTGCGGCTTCGTAGGCGTCTGTGGCGCGTTGGCTTAGGGTATGCACTCCGCGGTGAATATTGGCGTTGGTTTCTTGGTAATATTCGCTGATGGCATCAATCACCACTTGCGGTTTTTGCGAGGTAGCTCCATTGTCAAAGTAGATCAATGGAAATCCATTAATTTCTTGCTGTAATATGGGGAAATCGGCACGAACCTTAGTGATATCTAACATAGTTATTTAGAAAAATTCTACCCACAAAAGTAATAAAATAGCGTGTCTAAAAAACGGCAATTGAACGAATATTTACATCAAGCATGAATAAAATCCTTGGGCAAAAAGAAGTTTGATTTTCTTTCAAAAAAAGTACCTTGCATCAAATTTTTTAACATGAAAAAAAGCTTCAAAATTTTAGGCGTTGTTGTTCTTGTTTCTGTGCTTTATTTGGGATATACCAACTACCCTAAACTCGATTTAATCTCGGGCTTTTCGGCTAAAAGCATGGCATCAGCGCACTTTATTGATGGGCGATCACAGTCGGTTATTGAGCAGGGGGACAATGATATTCCTTTGGTGAGATTGGCCACCAATCAACTTCACAAAAAGAAATCCCATGCCATCGCCTCGGTGTTTGGACTCAAAAGCCGCAAAGCCATTTACCGCAACGGATTGGGCGCTACCCTAATTGATGATTCATTTGATGTTCATAAACCCTATCTAGTTCCCAAACGAACACCAAACACTTGCAAGTTGCCTTATCCGTATGGAACTAGCGAAGCCAAAGACAGTGTGTTCTCTACTGTAAATTATCCTTTATTGCAAAAAACGGTAGCTAATGCCTTTGACGTGGGTGCCAAAATAGACAAACGCAGCCGCGCCGTTTTGGTGATTTACAAAGACCACATCATTGCCGAACGCTACAGTCCGGGTTTCTCTAAAAACAGCAAATTATTGGGCTGGTCCATGACCAAAAGTCTTACGGCTACCTATTTTGGAATCCTGCAAAAACAAGGCAAAATAAACCTCAACGCACCCGTTTCTATTCCCGAATGGAAAAACGACAAACGGGCCAAAATTACCCTCAACAACTTGCTGCACATGAATTCGGGTTTGGCTTGGGAAGAGCAATACGACAAAATTTGTGACGCCACTCAAATGCTTTTCCAAGCGCGCAATATGGGCCGGGTACAGCTCGAAAAGCAAGCTTCATTTGCGCCCAACACACACTGGAATTATTCGTCTGGTACAACCAATTTATTGTCCTTGATTTTACGCAATCAATTTAAATCCCACCAAGACTATTTGGATTTTTGGTACAGCAGTTTAATCGATAAAATAGGCATGGAATCGATGCTCGTTGAAACCGATATGGCAGGCAATTATGTGGGATCATCCTACGGTTGGGCCACCGCAAGAGATTGGGCCAAACTGGGGCTTTTGTATTTGCACCGCGGAAACTGGAATGGAGAACAGCTATTTGACCCGAGTTGGGCAAGCTATGTGTCTACGCCAACAGCCACATCACAAGGTAATTACGGCGCGCACTTTTGGCTAAATGCCGGTGGAAAATTTCTCGACGTGCCCAAAAACATGTATTACGCAAGCGGGTTTCAAGGGCAAATGGTGGCTATATTTCCTAGCCAAGATCTAGTAGTGGTTCGTCTAGGGCTACGCGAAGACGACGTTTTTGACTTTAATGGGTTGTTGAGTGGGATTGTGAAGAGTATAAAGTAAACTGGTGCTAAACCCTAAACGCAGTAAACCCAAACCCCATTCCCTACAAATCAAACCCCAAACTCACGCCCAATTTGGTAGCGATAATTTTGGTAATGCGTTGTTTCAATTCGGGAATTTTAATGCTATCAATCACGTCGTTAGAAAAGGCATACATGAGTAAGGCCTTGGCTTCTTTTTTGGGAATTCCGCGCTGCTGCATATAAAACAAAGCGGTTTCGTCCAATTGACCAATGGTACATCCGTGCGAACACTTCACGTCGTCGGCAAAAATTTCCAACTGCGGCTTGGCGTTTATGGTGGCTTTGTCGCCAATTAAGATGTTGTTGTTTTGCTGAAACGCATCTGTTTTTTGGGCTTCTTTTTCCACGTAAATCTTGCCGTTAAACACAGCGGTCGCGCTATCGGCAATAATGGTTTTGTAGTTCTGGTGGCTTTCGCAGTTGGGCGTCGCGTGATTCACCAAAGTAAAGTGATCCACGTGTTGTTTGTCGCCAATAATGGTAATGCCCTTTAAGGTCGAATCAATGCGTTCACCAAAATGGTAAAAGTTCAAATTGTTGCGCGTAAGGTTTCCGCCAAACGAGAAGGTATGAACCGAAACACGACTTTCTTGTTTTTGGGAAATGTAGGTGTTGTCAATCAGGTTGGCCGTCAACACATCATTTTGAATTTTGTAATAGTCTACAATGGCTCGTTTTTGGGCAAATACTTCGGTAACCGAATTGGTAAGCACCGGATTGCCTTGAATGCACTGGTGGCGCTCAATAATTTGCACATGCGAGTTTTCGCCCACCACAATCAAGTTGCGCGGTTGCACCAACAAAGCCGATTCGACACCGGTAGTGAAATACATGATTTCGATGGGTTTATCAACCACCTTGCTTTTAGGCACATGAATAAATGCACCCTCGGTGGCAAAAGCCGTATTTAGGGCCGTGAGCGATTCTTCTTTATTGGCAATTTGATGGTAATAAGCATCAATAACCATCTTATATTTGGGTTTTGAAAGTGCGGAGGACATCAAACATACATCCAAACCATCGTGTGTTGTGGCCGACAAAAACGAACTGAATACGCCGTCAATAAACACCACTTTATAGGTGTCTATCTCGTGCAAAAAGTATTTTTTTACATCCGAAAATTCGATGGTATTCTCGTGTTTAGGGAACACCGAAAAATCATTTTTCAGCACCGAATTCAGGGAAGTATACTTCCACGCCTCTTCTTTTTTAGTGGGAAATCCTTTGGTTTCAAAACACTTTATGGCCTCCAAGCGACTGTCATGCACACTCGTGTTTACATCGACTTGGGCTTCAAAAGCCAGAAAGGAGGAGATTAGTTTTTCTTTTAGATCCATGGAATTAGTTTCAGGTTTCAAGTTTCAAGTTTCAGGTTATTGAAACTTGTTTCCTTTAAAATCCTTTTTATTTAAATAAGTGATGAAGTTTTTTATCTTCCCACTCAACGTTTCACATATATTTTTTAACTCTATAAATCGTTCTTCGCTAATATATTCGTAATCAAAAAGTCGATAAATCTGCGATCTTGTTTCGCCTGCCGAACCTTTTGCAATCGATAAAAATTGTCGGAATTCAATCGTTCCATCTCGCTCAAATCCTTCAGCAATGTTATCCATCACTGAACCTGATGCTGCTTTTATTTGTTCTTTAAATCTAAAATCTTTCTTTAATGCCGTATCATTTGAAATAACATGAATCTCTTTTGCTAATTGTCTCGCTTCTTTCCATATTTCGAGATCTTCGAAGGATTTAATTGTTGCCATGGCGTGTAAATTTAATATTGGATGTATCTTTATTTTTTCTTGAAACCTGAAACCTGAAACCTGAAACCTGAAACTTGAAACTTGAAACAATTACCCCACTTCATTCTTTATCCAATCATACCCTCTTTCCTCTAGCTCCAGGGCCAAGGAAGCATCGCCCGATTTTACGATTTTGCCATCCATTAACACGTGTACAAAATCAGGAACAATATAATCCAATAACCTTTGGTAATGCGTAATAACCAAGACTGCATTGTGTTCGTTTTTCAATTTGTTTACGCCGTTGGCCACAATGCGCAAGGCGTCAATGTCTAAGCCCGAATCGGTTTCGTCTAATATGGCAATTTTAGGCTCCAACATGGCCATCTGGAAGATTTCGTTTCGTTTCTTTTCGCCACCCGAGAAGCCTTCATTCAAGGAACGCGACAAAAATTTGCGGTCCATCTCCAACAATTCTGATTTTTCGCGAATCAGCTTAAGCATTTCGTTGGCCGGCATTTCTTCTTGTTGGTTGGCTTTGCGTTTTTCGTTGATGGCGGTTTTGATAAAATTGGTTACCGAAACTCCTGGAATTTCAACCGGGTATTGAAACGACAAAAACACCCCTTTATGGGCGCGTTCTTCGGGAGCCAGTTCAGAGATTTCTTCGCCTTCTAGGAAAATTTTTCCCTCGGTTACGGTATAATTTTCATTGCCTGCAATTATCGAAGACAAGGTGCTTTTTCCAGCCCCATTGGGTCCCATAATGGCGTGTACTTCTCCTGCTTTGATCTCCAGGTTAATGCCTTTTAGTATTTCTTTGTCTTCAATAGACGCGTGGAGGTTTTTGATGCTCAGCATTTTTAAATTTTTTGTTTCCGATTTAACGTTTCAGGCTATGAACCGTTTACTCTGTTGTTTGTATTTAATTATTACTTTTTTTGTTTGCAAATTTCTGTCCAACCGCTCTCCTGAAACTTGAAACCTGAAACTTGACTCGTGGCACAAGCCAAAGAGGCAAAGCAAACAAATTTTTACCCTACCGATCCTTCCAACGAGATTTCCAGCAATTTTTGGGCCTCAACCGCAAACTCCATGGGTAATTTATTGAGAACTTCTTTGCTGAAACCGTTCACGATTAAAGCAATGGCTTTCTCGGTTGGAATGCCGCGTTGGTTGCAATAAAACACTTGGTCTTCCCCAATTTTACTGGTAGTGGCTTCGTGTTCTATTTTGGCCGAGGCGTTTTTGCTTTCAATATACGGAAAGGTATGTGCGCCACACGCATTGCCCATGAGCAACGAGTCGCATTGGGAAAAATTACGGGCATTTTCGGCACGAGCACCGATTTGCACCAAACCGCGGTAACTGTTTTGGGATTTTCCGGCCGAAATTCCTTTGGAAATAATGGTCGATCGGGTATTTTTACCCAAGTGAATCATCTTGGTTCCGGTATCAGCTTGTTGGTAATTGTTGGTCACAGCAATCGAATAAAATTCGCCAATTGAATTGTCGCCTTTTAAGACCACCGAAGGGTATTTCCAGGTTACCGCTGATCCAGTCTCTACTTGTGTCCACGAAATTTTAGCGTTTTTCTCGCAAAGGCCGCGTTTGGTTACAAAATTATACACCCCGCCTTGGCCTTCGGCGTTTCCAGGATACCAATTTTGAACCGTTGAATATTTGATTTCGGCACCGTCTAAGGCTATCAATTCAACCACTGCAGCATGCAACTGGTTTTCATCTCGACTTGGTGCAGTACAGCCTTCTAAGTAACTCACGTAACTGCCTTCGTCTGCAATTAACAGCGTACGCTCAAATTGGCCGGTACCCGCTTGATTAATTCGAAAATAAGTGGATAATTCCATCGGGCATTTGACCCCTTTGGGAATATAACAAAAACTACCATCCGAAAACACCGCCGAATTTAAAGCCGCATAAAAATTATCTTTTTGGGGCACTACGGTTCCTATGTATTTTCGAACTAAATCTGGATATTCACGAATAGCTTCGGAAATGCTCATGAAAATAATCCCTTTTTCAGCTAACGTTTTTTTGAACGTCGTAGCAACCGATACCGAATCGACCACAATATCCATGGCCACATTGTTGAGTTTTTTTTGCTCATCTACCGAGATTCCAAGCTTGGCATACATGGCCAACAATTCGGGATCTACGTCGTCTAAGGTTTTATTGGGATCGGTTTTTTTGGGTGCCGAATAATACGATATGGCCTGAAAATTAGGTTTTTCGTAATGCACATTGGCCCACTCAGGCTCTGTCATTTCTTGCCAAGCCCGAAAGGCTTCAATGCGCCAATCAGTCATCCACTGCGGCTCCTCTTTTTTGGCCGAAATGGCCCGAACAATGTCTTCATTCAATCCAATCGGAAAAGTCTCCGAATCTAAATTGGTATAAAAACCGTATTCGTATTCTTTGTTTTCGAGTTCAACTTTTAAATCGTCCTCTGTATATTTTGCCATAATTTTTTAGCTAAAAAATCTAAAAAATCTAAAAAATCAAAATAATGTCATTTATGACTTCTTATCTTGTTTTTCTAAGTTTTTCAGATACTTAATATAGTTTCCTAGTTGTTTTGAAATTTCTAAAACATCATTTCTGTGATCGTAGAAATTCTCTTCGTTTATGTATTCCAATAATTGTAAAAAATTAAACATATTTCTACATTCGCCTGCCGAACCTTTAGAGAAATATAAAAAACGTATCAATTCTTTTTTAGTTTCTCTTTCAAATCCTTCAGCTATATTATTTGAAATAGACAAAGCAGCTCTTTGAAGTTGGTCTTTAAGGCCAAAATCTTTTGAAATTTGCTGATTCGTCACGGTCAATTTATAAATTTTAACACCAAATGATAAGGCTTTTTGATAAACCTGCATCTCTTCAAAAGAATTGTATTTCGCCATTATTCAAATCTTTTTGATTCTTTTGATTCTTTTGCTTTTTTAACTTATAGTGAAAACGATTCCCCACACCCACAGGTGCGACTCGCATTGGGATTGTTAAACACAAATCCTTTGCCATTCAAACCGCCCGAATATTCTAAAATAGTTCCGGCCAAATACAAAAATGATTTTTTTTCAACAGCAATTTTTACGGCATTATCTTCAAAAACCTTGTCGTTTTCGCCTAATTCTTTGTCAAACTTTAGCTCATAAGAAAGGCCTGAGCATCCACCGCTTTTTACCCCAACACGCACATAATCGTGAGCTGCATCAAAACCGTCTTCATTCATCATGTCAATGATTTTTTTGCTTGCGGTATCCGAAACTTTAATCATAACTTATTTTGATTTTGTCTAAATAAGGGGCAAATATAGATTAAAATCTACTGATTTATGATGAATCCTAACATTTTTATAACGTCTGTTAAGTGAAAAAACTCATTGATTTTGGTGGCATAACTCCTAATTTACTATTTTCACGCACATTTAAAATTTAGCTATGAATTTATATGCCATTGAAAGCGGAAATTTCAAACTAGACGGCGGCGCCATGTTTGGCGTGGTGCCTAAGACCATCTGGAATAAAACCAATCCTGCCGATGCCAACAACCTCATCGATATGGCAGCGCGTTGTTTGCTGATTGAAGACGGCAACAAACTCATCTTGATTGATACCGGCATGGGCCATAAACAATCCGAGAAATTCTTTGGGTATTATTCGCTTTGGGGCAATCACAGTATCGAAAAATCGTTGGCCAAACACGGGTTTCATCCCAACGACATCACCGATGTGTTTCAAACGCATTTGCATTTTGATCACTGCGGTGGTAGCGTGCAATGGAACAAAGACCACAGCGGGTATGAAATGGCGTTCAAAAATGCGCACTATTGGAGCAACGCCAACCACTGGGAATGGGCTACACAACCCAATCCACGAGAAAAAGCTTCTTTTCTGAGTGAAAATATTTTGCCCATGCAAGAAAGCGGACAACTAAAATTTATAACACAACCAACCTTAAATTTTACCGAAAAATGCGAGTTGGGATTTGGTATTTATTTTGTGGATGGCCATACCGAAAAAATGATGATTCCGCAAATTCAGTACAAGGATAAAACCATCTGCTTCATGGCTGATTTGCTTCCCACTGCCGGGCATATTCCCTTGCCTTATGTAATGGGTTATGACACGCGGCCGTTGCTCACATTACCTGAAAAAGAATTCTTTTTACAACAAGCTGCCGAAAAAAACTATTATTTATTTTTAGAGCACGACGCCCAAAATGAGATCATTACCGTACAACAAACCGAAAAAGGGGTGCGTTTACAGGAAGTGTTTTCGTGTACCGAGGTGCTAAAATAACGTTAAGAGCTAGCCAACCTATAAACCTGTCTTCTATTTTTGAAAACCAAAACAACAATATTTATGAAACGTATTTTCAAAATTTGCACCGCTTTAGTGCTGTTTTTTTCGCTAACGGCTCAGGCGCAATCACCAAAATCCCCTGAAAAAAAAACCGACAACGCGTCTGCTTTTGTTGCCAAAAAAGGAGCCCTCACCGAATCACAATTGAAACGTTGGAGTCACCTGGATTTAGGCAAAGACAGCATTCCCGGTATGAGTGTAGATCGCGTATATGCCGAACTCCTAAAAGGCAAAAAGGGCAAAAAAGTCATTGTCGGTGTCGTCGATTCGGGTGTAGATATTGATCACGAAGATTTAAAATCAGTTGTCTGGATCAACAAAAAAGAAATAGCAGGCAATGGTATAGACGACGATAAAAACGGTTACGTAGATGACATTCACGGTTGGAATTTCTTGGGCGATGCGGGCAAAGAAAACCTCGAAATGACCCGCATCTTGAAAAAAGCCGATGACGGATCTGCTGAATACAAAGCCGCCAAAGAAGAATATGAAAAACTATTGGCCGAAAACAACCAAGGCAAACAACAGGTTGATTTCTTATTTAATGCCAACAAAACCCTTTCGGAATACCTTAAAAAAGACAACTACACCCTGCAAGACTTAGAAGGAATCCAATCAACTGACAGTGGTGTACTTCGCTGTAAACAAATCATGATGCGAGTGATTGCGCAAGCTGGTCCGAATTTCATGGACGAATTAAACGGGTACAAAGACCAAGTTTATGACATGCTCAACTACAACCTCAACAAAGATTTTGACGGACGAAAAGTAGTGGGCGACAATCCTGAAGACATTAAAGACCGCAAATACGGGAACAATATTGTGTACGGTCCCGACAAAAAAGAAGCTTTGCACGGTACGCACGTAGCGGGAATTATTGCCCAAACACGCAACAACAATTTGGGTGGAGATGGTATCGCAAACAATGTAGAAATTATGGCCGTGCGCTGTGTACCCAACGGCGACGAATATGACAAAGACATTGCATTAGGAATTCGCTATGCAGTAGACAATGGTGCCAAAGTGATTAACGGCAGTTTTGGAAAAAACTATTCGCCACACAAACAATGGGTGTATGACGCCATCAAATATGCCGAAAGCAAAGACGTGTTGTTTGTACATGCCGCAGGAAATGATGCCAAAGACATTGATGTAGAGCCCAATTTTCCGAATGATTCGGACGACAAAAAAATTGAATTTGCCAGTAATGTAATTACCGTTGGCGCCTTGAATTACGAATATGGCGAAAAAGTGATTGCCAATTTCTCGAACTACGGCAAGTTGAATGTAGATGTGTACTCACCCGGTGTTCAAATCTATGCCACCACACCCAACAACGAATACAAATACGAACAAGGCACCTCAATGGCTGCGCCCAATGTGGCTGGAGTAGCGGCGATGATTCGTTCGTATTTCCCAAACTTGAGCGCCAAAGAAGTAAAAAACATCCTCATGAATTCGGGTACATCAATCCCAGAAAATGTAATAGTGGGAGGAAATCCCGATGACAAACGTGCCTTTGACAGTTTATCCAAATCAGGCAAAATTGTGAACGCCTATAGCGCTTTTAAATTGGCAGAAAAGATGTCGGCCAACAAGGGCGCAAAAAAAACAAAAGGCTAATCGCTAACAAATTCGTTTCATAAGCTTGCCAAAAACCCTATTTTTGGCAAGCTTTTTTTAATTTATTTCCATGAAAAAATTCTTGATTCTTGTTGGTTTTGGTTGTGTGTATTTTAGTGGATGGGCTCAATCGGCGGGCTATTGGCAACAAAAAGTAGCCTACAAAATGGACGTGGTGGTTGATGCGCCAAACTACCAATACAAAGGAACACAAGAGTTGGTGTATACCAACAACTCGTCCGATACGCTGCGCAAAGTATACTATCATTTGTACCCCAATGCGTTTCAACCCGGCAGCGAAATGGACGCGCGCATTCAATCAATCGCTGATCCCGACGGACGCATGGTGCGCAAAATAAAAATTGGCGAGAAAGAAATAAAAGAAAGCCGAATTAAAAATTTACAGCCGAATGAGATTGGGTATTTAAAAATTAGCAACGCAAAACAAGACGGTGTTGCGGTTCAAACCCAGGAAAAGGGAACGGTCTTAGAAGTAAGCTTGGCACAGCCTATTTTACCAAACCATTCTACCGAATTAAGCCTCAATTTTGAGGGTCAAGTACCGGTTCAAATACGTCGTTCGGGCCGAAACAACAAAGAAGGCGTAGAATTTTCAATGGCGCAATGGTACCCCAAATTGGCCGAATTTGATTTTGAAGGTTGGCACGCCGATCCCTATATTGCTCGAGAATTTCATGGTGTTTGGGGTGATTTTGATGTAACTATCACCATCGACAAAGACTATGTGTTGGGTGGAAGTGGCTATTTACAAAACAAAAATGAAATTGGACACGGTTACCAAGATTCCGGCAAAGTTGTGAAGCATTCCAAAAAAACCAAAACACTTACCTGGCATTTCATGGCGCCTCAAGTGCATGATTTTACTTGGGCCGCCGATAAAAATTATGTGCACGACACCCTACAAGTTCACGGGGGAGCCACCTTACATTTTCTGTACAAAAATAACCCGAAAATTAGCGACAATTGGAAGAAAGCGCAGCCGGTTACCCAACGGTTAATGGAGTTTTACAACCAAACCATTGGCGCCTATCCGTATAACCAATATTCGGTTATTCAAGGAGGTGATGGCGGCATGGAATATGGCATGTGCACGCTCATTTTGGGCGAGGGCACATACGACGGATTAATAGGTGTAATTGCACATGAAATGGCGCATTCATGGTTTCAACACGTGTTGGCTAGCAACGAATCCAAACACCCCTGGATGGATGAAGGATTTGCCTCTTATTTAGAAGACTTGGGTATGAATGAACTGGCCGATAAAAAACTAGATAACCCGCACGAAGGGGCTTATGATGGCTATTATTTTTTGGCCAATTCGGGGAAAGATCAACCTTTATCAACGCACGGCGATCGGTATGATTTGAATAAAATATACAGCATTAGTTCCTACAGCAAAGGCGATGTGTTTTTGGCGCAATTGGGCTACCTCATTGGCCAAGAAAACCTGCATAAAACAATGAAGCGTTTCTATGCCGATTTTAAATTTAAACACCCCACGCCCAATGACATTAAACGCACTGCCGAACGTGTATCGGGTGCGCACTTGGACTGGTATCTCACCGATTGGACCCAAACCACCAACACCATTGATTACGGTATAAAAGAAGTCATCTCCAGCGAACAAAACACCAAAATAACCCTAGAACGCATTGGGCGTACGCCGATGCCAATTGATTTAAGCGTAACCTATACCGATGGAACACAAGAAAATTTTTACATTCCCTTGCGCATGATGCATTTTGAAAAAGCAAACCCAACTCCAGAAATAAAAAGAACTGTTTTATCTGATTGGGCTTGGGCTTTTCCTAACTATACGTTTGAAATTCCTGCAGGAAAAACAGTTTCAAAAATTCAACTTGACCCCAGTGGTTTAATGGCTGATGTGAAAAAAGCAAATAACAATTATCCACAAGAACCTGTGACCAAAAAATAACAACTTGAATTTCACGTACCCAAAATCGGAACGGCTCAAAAGCAAAACCACGATCGACCTGCTGTTTTCTGCAGGAAAATCGGTGAGCAAGTATCCGTTGCGTTTGGTGTATGTGCCTGTAAATTTACACAACGAAGAACCCATAAAAATGGGGGTTTCGGTGTCGAAAAAATATTTTAAAAAAGCAGTCGATCGCAATTATTTTAAACGGGTATTGCGCGAAACCTATCGGTTGAACAAACATATTTTACATGTTGAAGGTGACCAACGGTATGCGTTTATGTTTTTTTACCAAACTAGCGACCGTTTGCCTTATTCAGAAATTGAAGAAAAAACAAAACTACTTTTTCAGAAATTTGTGGATCAAGCCAGAAGCGATAGCCCGCAATAAATTTGTATTTTCGCCTGCGCAAAGGCACCAAAACCAATCAATTATGTTACAACGATTCCACAAAAGATACTTCATCGCGCTATTAGCAAGCGGATTTCTGTTTGTTGGGGTGAGCTTTCGGGAAGACTTTTTTGAGGTAGCCAAGCAGATTGAGATTTTCAACAACTTATTCAAAGCTGTTAATTCCAATTACGTTGACGAAACCAATCCGGGTGAATTGATGGATAAAGCGATCAAAAGCATGTTGGCTTCGCTAGACCCGTATACCAATTTCTTTACCGAACAAGATGTACTGAAGTTTAAAATCAACAATACAGGAGAATATACCGGAATTGGTGCGCTCATTACACGCAAGGAAGGAAGATTAATTGTAAAAGAACCCTATAAAAACTTTCCTGCCGACAAAGCTGGATTGAAGGCCGGTGATGAGATTATCCAAATTGGAGAAGTGGTACTTGCTGATTTTAAAGAAGATGTTTCTCAGTTGTTTAAAGGGGCTAAAAACACCAAAATTCCTTTGAAATATATTCGCCAAGGCAAAACACTATCAGCTACTTTAGTGCTGGATGAAGTGGAAATCAAAGCCGTGCCTTTTTTTGGTAAAATTGACGAGAAAACGGGTTATATCGCATTGACACAATTCAACAAAAAAGCGTCATTTGAAACCAAAGAGGCACTAGAGCAACTAAAAAAAGAAGGAATTGATAAATTGGTGCTAGACTTACGGGGGAATCCGGGTGGTTTGCTCAATGAAGCGGTTTCCATTTGCAACCTTTTTTTACCAAAAGACGAGGTAATTGTAACCACTAAATCCCGTATTGAAAAACACAACAACACCTATAAAACTACCCGCGAACCACTAGATGCAGCTATTCCCTTGGTGGTATTGGTTGATGGGAAAAGCGCGTCGGCCTCTGAGATTGTTGCTGGTGCTTTACAAGATTTAGACCGCGCGGTAATTTTGGGGAGCAGAAGTTACGGCAAAGGACTGGTGCAACGCCCCATTGATTTGACATATGGCACGCAACTCAAAGTAACCATCTCGCGCTATTACACACCTTCTGGTCGCTGTATTCAGGCATTGGATTACACAAATAAAGACAAAGAAGGCAAGGCCCAACGCACGGCAGCCGAAAACTACAACCAATTCAAAACCAAAAACGGGCGAGCGGTATATGATGGGGGTGGAATTTTACCCGACGTGGTGCTCGAAGAAACCAAAACCAGTACTATTGCTGAAGCATTGCAAAAAAATGACGGTATATTTAATTTTGTTACCGAATACTATTACAAAAATCCCAATTTAGGCAACCAAATTCCCGAAATAACTGCAGCTGACTTTGCCAATTTTAAAGCTTTTTTGAAGCGAACTAAGTTTAAATTTGATACCGAATCGGAACAAGCGTTGCTCAATTTATTGGCCGCAACCAAAAAAGACAAGTTAGATGCTGCGGTTTCTGTTGAATACCAACAATTGTCAACTGCCCTACAAAAAAGCGAAGAAAACCAGTTAAACGCCAACCAAAATGAAATCAAACAGCTTTTGATTGACGAAATCATCAAACGATACCAGTACAAAGAAGGCTTATACCAATACTACCTGAAAAACAACTTAGAAATCAAAAAATCGACTGCTATTTTGAACGATCAGGCAGCCTATTTTAAACTACTACAACGCTAAATGAAATCCATTTTTTTATTCTTCTCGGTTATTTTTTGTTTCAATTGTATTGCGCAAGAGGAGTTGGTTCAATCGGTTTATTTTGACACAAATAAATTTCAGATTGACGAGATTCAAAGCAAGGAAGTTGTTGGCTTTATTAAAAGCGTTGACTCTACTCGAATTGAGTCAATTCAAATCTATGGCTACACGGATGACATTGGAAAAGAGGAATACAATTTTAAATTGTCAACCAGCCGCGCCAACACCATACAAGAAACGCTTTTGGCACAAGGCATCACCAATAAAATTATTGTAACCATCGAAGGAAAAGGTCGCATTTTGATTGAGGATGATATGATTGAAAACCTACCCGAAAAACGTTCCAAAAACCGCCGAGTAGATGTTGTGTTGAACCTAAAACCATTGCCAAAAATTGTATTGCCCGGTTTTTATACATCCATTCAAAAAAACCATGTGGTTGGTGATCATATTTACTTGGAAAATGTGTTGTTTGAAAAAGGCAGTAGTGTGCTCACAATTGAGGCCAAAACACAGTTAGACAAGCTAGCCAAAGTATTGATGCGCTATAAAAACTATCAGTTTGAAATACAAGGTCATGTGTGTTGTACACCTACTTTTCAAAAGGAAGCAATAGACCGATTAACCCGAAAACGAAACTTGTCTGTCAATCGCGCCGAGGCCGTTTTCAAATATTTAATCTTTAAAAAAATTGCCAAAAATCGCATGACCTTCAAAGGGTATGGCAATACGGTTCCGCTTAAAAAAGGAGCTGAATACGATAGAAGGGTAGAGTTAGTAATTACTAAAATCTAAACGTTCCTTTTCATTTGGATGTGTGGAATATCGTCTTCAAGATACATTTCACCTTGCACAACAAACCCATGGAATTCATAAAACGCCTTTAAATACAACTGAGCTGATATGGTAATACTGGTTGTTTGAAAATGTTCCGCAACAGCCTGAATAGCCACCCGCATTAAAGCATGCCCAAATGATTGGCTTCTGTGCGCCCCTGAAACAACCACCCGACCTATGGATGCCTGCTCAAAATAATCGCCAGCTTTAAACAAGCGCGCATGGGCCACTAATTCTGCATTGAGGTAGCCCAAAACGTGAAGTGCTTTCTGATCTTTGTTGTCAATGTCTTGATAAACGCAGTTTTGCTCCACCACAAAGACTTCGCTGCGCAATTGCAGAAGCGAGTATAGTTCTTCAAGAGAAAGTGTCTCAAATCGCTTTATTTTCCATTGTATCATTTTGTGTGTTTTGTTTTTGATTTTTTCAAAAATTCAACCGATTTGATGATGGATTCCAGCTCAAACATCAAGTCGCGTTGGGGTGTAGAAGGCGCATAACAAAACCCTTCGAGAATCAACATGCGGTTGTTGGGGTAGTCAACCAAACAGTAATTGATAAAAGGCCCGTCCATGTGGTCGTTTCTTAACTCCCAAGTTCCTTTGGTAACGAAGGTTTCTTTTTTTCGGATTTTTGTTTTAAACAGATACGGGGTGTACGATTTATCCGTAATCATTTGGGTATTGGGGTAGGAGCCGTGCACGAATAATCGGCCAATAGAATCGCGAAGTTTGGAAATACTCTTAATGAGGTTGTTGGGGTTTACCCGATGAATGGGAACTTGATATACCAATAAACTTAAGTTTCCACTGGTAATTTCTTTTTTATACCACAAAAACTTCTTGCTTTTCATGACTAAATTGTAGCCCGTTGGCACATGAATGTCTACACCAAACTTTCGTTTTAATACCGCAGTAGAAATTCTGGAAGTGTCCAATACACGTTGGTTGGCGCTAATTTCTGTTTGTTGGATTTTTTGAATAATCTCAGCCGAATGTTGCCGCAATAATTCAAGTACCGCATAGGATGTTTTGCCTGTAATGTGAAATACATTTTGGGGAACAGCATACTCGTTTTCAATCTGTTCGAACGAAGTGGTCTTGGCTTTTTTTACCACTAAAATATTGCGTGTAGTGGTTGCAAAACCTTCGAGCAGTTTTACCGGATATTGATTGATGTCAAACAACGGTTCTTCTTGGGGCAACCCAAGGACAGGTGCCGCATAAATATTTCGGATGCTGTCTCCCACTTGACCATTCCAAAGTTGGTCATCTATAAGTACAGAAATGGTGTTTATTTTTCCCGAGGTATTAACTGGAATAGCATCATGGCGTTTGCAGGAAACAAATCCAACCCAAAATAGTATGGCACTTACTGCTATTATTTTCATGAGCTGGATGTAAAAAAGCGTTAACCGCTAATTTTTAATTTCATTCCGGGTTTCAAATCTGAGCTCTCAATTCCGTTCCATTTTTTGATGTCAGAGATGGAAATGCCTGGGTGTTTTTTAGCGATACTAAACAACGAATCGCCTTTTCTCACATAGTACAAGGTTTCTTTTTTGAGGCGTTTTTCTATTTGTGGAGCCGCTTCGGAAAGGTTTTGCGAGTCGGTTTGGGGTTTAGAAACAATCAATTGAACACCCTGTTGGATGGCGTTATCAGTAAGGTTGTTCCAGGTTTTTAAGTCGCTTAAACTGATGTTGTGTTTTTTAGCAATGGCACTCAAATAATCACCTTGGACTACGGTGTAGGTAAGGGGCGTACTTGCGTTTTCGATAGACGATGATAGATTGGCTATAACAGGCTGGCTTAGATTAAGTTTTGTGTCGAGTTGAATGGCATCATCTGTGAGATTGTTCCATTTTTTTAAATCGGCTACACTGATGTTGTGTTTCTTGGCAATAGCGCTCAAGTTGTCTCCGGCCTGAACTACATAAATCGCTGATTCTGTTTGGTTGGTTTCTGGTTTGACTGTTTTTGATTTTTCGGAATCAACTAGAGATTGGTTTGGTTTGACCGGTTTGCGAACAACCACAACCACTTGTTCGGTTTTATTAATTTTAATAGCCTCACCAACACCAATGTTGTTGTTTTTTAACCGGTTCCATTTTTTTAAATCCGACACGCTTACGTCATATTTAGCAGCAATTACACCTAAATTATCCCCGCTTTTCACCTTGTGTATTTTAGTAACCTCTTTGCGGGTCACCACTTTTTCTTCTTTGTATTCGGCTATGTTAGCTATTCCTGTTTTTGTTGACTGATTTTGCTCTGCCACCAATTTTACAGCTGTGCTATCTGCACTTTTCTTAGCCAAAGTAGAAGGATTGAATGCCACACGTTCTTGGGTCATAATTTTTAATCGTTTTCCCAAGGGAGCTTTGTTACTTCGTAGGTGATTCCAACGTTTGATGTCGGCAACCGTAACTTGGTATTGATCCGCAATTTCACTCAAATTGTCTCCTCGCTTCACCTTGTAGTACTTGGTTTTGGTGGCAAAATCAACACGTATTCCAAGAGAATCTTTGGGTGTTGGGCCCAAATCTTGTTTCATTCCCCGTGATTTTTTATCGGCTTCATACTGAGCATAGGCATATATTTTATCTTCGTTGGAAGTAAACATTGCTATTTTGTCTGAGGGCAAGCGCAAATAATGTTGTTTGTCAAAATAAGCTGGAATTTCGTCGAGTTTAAATTGAGGATTCAGCAACTTCAATTGGGCTACCGGCACATCTAATAAATCGGCAATTTGCTTGAAAGACAATTGTTTTTTGATGTGTACCGTGTCGGTCGAAAAGTGTTTTATCAACGCTCTGTCTGGTCGAATACCGTGTTGTTTGTGGTATTCGTAAATATACATTGTAGCTAAAAAAGCCGGAACATAGCCTTGGGTTTCTTTAGGCAAGTGTTTGCGAATGGTCCAAAACGTTTGTTGCCCGCCAGATCGGCGAATGGCTTTGGCCACATTACCTGGACCCGAATTATACGAGGCCAAAACCAAATCCCAATCGCCAAAAATGCGATACATATTGGTCATGTATTGGGCGGCGGCTTCACTTGCTTTGAGTGGATCGCTGCGTTCGTCTACATAGGAATCAATGTGGAGGTTGTATTGTTTGCCTGTTTGATACATGAATTGCCACAAACCAGTAGCGCCCACACGAGAAACCGCTTTGGGGTTTAAGGCCGATTCAACTACTGCTAAATATTTGATTTCCAGCGGTACATTTTGTTTGGCAAAAGCCGCTTCAAAGGTGGGAAAATAATATTCTGACAATGCCATTAGGCGTTCAAATCCTTTCTTTCTGTTTTTTAAAAAGGACTTGATCAGGTTTTCTAATCCGGGGTTATATTCGATGTTAAAAGGCGACTTGGAATCCATTTCCTTGAGCCTTTTCTTGAGCAACTCAGTAGGAAGTTCGTACTCCACTTGTTGGTCTAAGTTGATGGTTTTTATGTCGGTCTCTAAGTCATTGTATAGGTCTAAACTAGTAAGTTCGTTGAGCCACAAGCTGTCTACGCATGATGCAATATTATCATTTACAAACGTCTTCTTGATGGAATCCAAATAGGACAATTTGCTTTCTTTAGCCACGGCTGACGTGGGTTGAGCCCACGAAACAGCGAATGTTCCCAGAAAAAACAAGGTGAAAAATAGGCGTTTAACTGAATTTTGTTGTGCTATCAATTGATCAAAATATGAAGTGAAGTGTGGCAAATTTACTATCTGTAAACAATTTTTTTGGCAATTTATTGTTAAAACCGCAACCTTTAGTCTAAAATAGCCGCAATACCTGGCAATACTCTACCTTCTAACATCTCCAACATTGCACCGCCACCTGTTGACACATAACTCATTTTAGGCTCCAAGCCAAATTGCTTAACTGCGGATACCGAATCACCGCCTCCAACTAACGAAAAAGCCCCGTTAGCCGTTGACTCAGCGATGTAATTTCCTAACTCGATCGTGCCATTGGCAAACGATTCCATTTCAAAAACGCCCAAAGGTCCGTTCCATAAAATAGTTTTGGAAGCCAAAATTACTTCTTTAAAATTAGCCAAGGAATTGGGTCCGGCGTCCAACCCTTGCCAACCAGAAGGAATGTGCATCACATCAACTACTTGTGTATGGGCATCGTTGGCAAAAGCATTGGCCGCAACCACATCAACCGGAAGGTGAATTTGAACATTTTTTTCTTTGGCCCAACGCAAAATATCCAAAGCCAAATCCATTTTATCGTCTTCACAAATGGAATCGCCCACGGTTCCACCAAGTGCTTTGATAAAGGTAAAAGTCATTCCGCCACCTATGATCATGTGATCAACTTTGTCAAGAATATTTTCTATAACCGTAATTTTAGAGGACACTTTTGATCCGCCCAACACAGCTGTAACTGGTTTTACGGCTGCCTTTAATACTCGGTTTAAGCTGTCAATTTCTTTGGCCAATAACTCCCCAAAACATTTGTGCTCGGGAAAAAATTGTGCGATAATTGTAGTCGAAGCGTGGGCGCGGTGGGCTGTGCCAAAGGCGTCATTTACATAAATATCACCCAAAGCAGCTAAGGATTTGGCAAAAGCTACATCACCCGCTTCTTCCTCGGCATGAAAACGCAAATTTTCCAACAATAAAACCTCTCCTGCTTGTAAAGCAGCAGCTGCTTGTTCGGCTTCAGTGCCAATGCAATTGGATGCGAATTTTACCGGAACTCCTACTATAGCTGAAGTTGTAGCTACAATGTGTTGCAATGAATACTTGGCCTCCACCCCTTTTGGTCTGCCTAAGTGTGACATCAAAATTACACTTCCACCGTCTTGTAGTATTTTATCAATAGTCGGTTTGGCTGCTTCAATTCTTGTCGCATCAGTTACGGCAAAATTTTCGTCCAAAGGCACATTAAAATCAACGCGAATAATGGCTTTTTTGTGGCTAAAATTAAAATCTTGAAGGGTTTTCATGTGAGGGATTTTTGTGTTTTTGATGGGGCAAATATACAGTTTTAATTTTTTTAGGTTTTGAGCCAGCAAGTAGGACTTTTGATTTCTTAATAAACCAGCTGTTCAACATACAAGATTCCGTTATATTTGCTTTATGCTTTTTTCTTCTCTTTTAGGACACGAACACCTCATTAGTCATTTGACTAAAACTGCCGACATAGGCCGAATTCCGCACGCGCAACTGTTTGTTGGACCCGAAGGTTCGGGGACGTTGGCGGTTGCAATTGCCTATGCACAATATATTTTGTGTCAAAACCATGGTGCAGAAAACAACACGGGCAATGCATCTTGCAACCTGAAATTTGAAACTGTTTCACATCCCGATTTGCATTTTATTTATCCAACAGTAACCACTGAAGAGGTAAAATCAAAGCCCAAAAGCATTGATTTTATAACCGAATGGCGCGAATTTGTGAGTAATAATCCCTACGGCAGTTTATTTGATTGGTACCAAATCTTGGGCGTACAAAACAAACAAGGGGAAATTCGGGTAACCGATGCGCAAGAAATTGTAAAATTATTGTCGTTAAAATCATACGAAGGTGGCTACAAAATTGCCATTATTTGGATGGCAGACAAAATGAATTTAGAAGCGTCCAATAAATTACTAAAACTAATCGAAGAGCCAGAAGATAAAACCGTTTTTATCCTTGTTTCGGATCACGAAGAATCCATTATACAAACAATTCGTTCGCGCTGTCAGGTGTTGCATTTTAATGCTTTGCCTGAATCGGTTATTGAATCGGCCTTGGTAAAACGCGAAAACATCGAGCCACGAGCGGCTAAAAAATTGGCGCATCAAGCCCAAGGAAATTACAACAAAGCACTAAAATTACTGCAAGAAAATAACGAGGAAGATCTATTTGAAAAATGGTTCGTGGATTGGGTTCGCGCGGCCTTTAGAGCAAAAGGAAATGCGGCAGCCATTCAGGATTTAATTCAATGGAGCGAACAAATTGCGGGGCTAGGACGTGAAGCGCAAAAAAAATTCTTGAACTACTGCATCGAAATGTTTCGACAAGCGCTTTTACTTAATTATCAAACTACGGCTTTGGTTTATTTGGAACCTAAAATTGAAAATTTTAAACTAGAAAACTTTGCGCCTTTTGTAAACCACAGCAATATAGAGGCAATTTTCCATGAGCTCTCTCAGGCGAGTTACCACATTGAACGCAATGGAAATGCCAAAGTCATATTAACGGATTTGTCAATAAAACTTACCCGATTAATCCACAGTAAAGGGTAAATTAAGTTGTCTTTTTAGCAGATAAACTCGCTTTGAATAGCTTTAATTCATCCCAGCTAAATGTATCTCCCAATTGATCTTTTAACATTTGTAGGGTATTTGTTTCATTCCCATCAAAGGCTTTTGCCAATTGTACTATGCGATCTAATGGCAAGACGGATTCAATAGGAATTAACTGCTCTTCAATTAGTTTGGTTAGATGCACTACAATTGTTTGGGGCGTTAAGAGGCGTATTTTTGCAATGTCTTCAACTGAATACTTTTGCTCCCAAAGCGCAAAAGTTTCCAGAGTACTGGATTTTTTTTCTGGTTTTTTCTCGGTAGTGTTTTTGGTTGTGTAGCGTTTTTTAACCGGTAAATCTGGCAACAAATTAGCTGTTTTATCTTGCGCTTCTTGTAGGCGATTGGCTACTTTTTGGGCCTTATAACTACTAATAAAAGAGTCTTGCAAGCTGTGTTTGTCTAGTTTTTTTCCATCGGCAACCGTGCGTATGACTAATTTGGCTTTATGCAGCTGTAAAATGGCCGTGGTTTGTAATTCCTCAAGGGCTTGTAATTCATCGAAAAGGGCTTTGCTTTTTTTGCGCTGTTGCGTAGCAATTAATTCATCTACCAAGGCGGTTTCAACCTCGTCTAGCACCGGAAAAAAATACCCGTAGGCAGCTTCTACTCTTTCTTTAATTAGCGGCCAATCGGGAGAAGGATTTTGCAACAAACGATCCAATTGAAGCCCAAATTTAGTAGCTGCTTCTTGAATGGAAAGCAATTTGTCGCGCTGCGTTTTGCTCCAATTTTGCAAAGGTTTTGTTTTTGATTTATGCTGCGCTCTTTCCTGATTAAATTGTTGCCAAGCAGAAATGAGTGAGTTCCACGAAAAACTAGCTTTTAGGTACTGCCACACATAGACAATTGTTTCGTGGGCCAAGTTGTTGGCCAATTGCTCCGAATTTGCTCTGTGCTTGGCATACTCCATCACGTCTTGGTCGCTTACAATTCCGTTCATTTGCAAGGGAGACAAAAGCACCAATCCGTCTAACGAGCGCAATCGAGAAAGCGCCACATAGGCTTGGCCCGGCATAAATACTTGCGACACATCAATGGCTGCTTTATCAAAGGTGAGCCCTTGGCTTTTGTGAATGGTAATTGCCCAAGCCAATTTTATGGGGTAATGCACAAAGGTGCCAATTACTTCTTCAGTCACTTCTTTTGTAAACGAATCGACTGTATAGCGCAGGTTTTGCCATTCGTATTTCTCTACCGTTATGGCACGATTTTCGTCTGGAAAAAACACGATTACTTCATGCGTTGACAGGGATTGTATTTGACCCATTTTGCCATTGTAATACTGTTTTTCCTGGCCTACATCATTTTTTACAAACATAATTTGTGCGCCTACTTTGAGCTGTAATTGGGCCTCAAGCGGATATGATTTTTCGGGAAATTCTCCTGTAATTTCTGGAATATAGGAGTGGGTTTTTCCGGGTAACTCCAGCAAAGCTTCGGCGTTTATTTGGTCGGCTTTGTGGTTGTGTGTTGTGAGGGTTACATAGCCTTTATTTTTTTGTGTAGTAAACTGACTATCAACATATTGATTTAAAATTTGTATATCATTATCAGCAATTTTATTGTGGCGAAGGTTATTTAAAATTCCAATAAATTGCTCGTCGCTTTGGCGGTATATTTTTGCCAATTCTATATACAAGGGCGGATTATGTTGAATTACATGTGCGTGAAAAAAGAACTTGCCCTGGTAAAACATTTTTAAGTGTGCCCATTCTTTGTCATTCACAACAGGAGGCAATTGCAATAAATCGCCAATAAACAAAACCTGAACTCCACCAAATGGCTTATGATTTTTACGAATACCTTGTAAGGTACAGTCAATTGCATCCAATAAATCCGATCGCAACATACTTACTTCGTCAATTATCAACAACTCCATGTTGCGTATAACCGCTTTTTTTTGGGCGCTCATTCTAAACTGTTTTCCAATGGTTTTTTTTGTCTCAAAACGGAAATCATGGGAAAAAGCGTTGTAATTGGGGTCGGGGATATAGGCGTGAAAAGGGAGTTGAAACAAAGAATGAATGGTTACCCCATTTGCGTTGAGTGCAGCAATACCGGTGGGCGCAACCACTACCGTTTTTTTGTGGGTAGATGTTCGTATTTGATGGAGTAATGTAGTTTTTCCGGTTCCGGCTTTTCCGGTAAGAAACACAGATCGTTGTGTTTGGTTGATGAATTGTAGTGCGTAATTTGCTTCGGTTGATAAGGTTTCCATGGCGTATATAAATTGATTTTAAACTAAGCTTGAATAAAAAAGCCTTCCACAAATATACTGTAGAAGGCCTTTACATGGATAATCGATCAACTTATTTCTTTTCGGGCGAAGCAGGTTTTTTTTCTGCTGTTTTCGACTCACTTTTGTATTTATCGTTAAGTTTTTTTACAATTTCATTGGTAATATCATATTTGTCTTTGGCGTATAAAATTGAAACCGCTTCACCAGTACCATAAATATAGTCGTAGCCTTTCTCTTTGCCGTAGTCTTTGATAAACTGCTTCACATTGCTTACCAACGAATCCATTTCAACGCCACTTTCTTGTTGCAGCTGTTCTAAAATGGCTTGTTGGGCATAACTCAACTGTTGCTCTCTTTTTTGCAACTCAGCTCCTTTTTGTTGTGCCCAAGCTTGTCCATTGGCTTGTGCGTTTTTTTGAAAATTTGCTGCCTCCGATTTAAATCGGTTTACTTCGGCTTCCAATTCGCGACCCATCTCTTCTGATTTGGCTTTGTACTTGGCTTCGATGTCTTTGGCTTCGGTATAGTCTTTTAATAATTTAGAGGTGTCAACATAGGCTGTTTTTACTTCTTTGGTGGCTTGTGTTTGATTACAAGAAAAAACAGTAAATGCCAGGGCGATTACAATAATTGATTTTTTCATACTTCGGATTGGTTTGACGAATTAAAATTGGATTGGTTTCAAAAGTAACTATTTTACTCTTGTTTGTGTTTGTTTTTTTAACCCAATCAAACTATAAGATTTTCTGATCTTGATTTAAAATAAATTGTTTTTGTCTATTAAATTTGACTTCAAATAAAGCGATTTAAGCGATTTTTAGAGTTTTGACAATGTTATTTATATTTGCAACGATAATATATAATTAAAGTGCGTGAAAATCAATTTTAACTGTTTTTAATCACGTAAATGTGCGAAGAATACTCTTTGGTTTGGCTTCCTTTCCAGTTTGAGTACAATCCCACGAAAAAAGCGCTAACGTAATTCATTTTTCCGGTTTTGTATTTTTCTGATAACAACGACACATAAAAAGAATCAAATTTCATCGGACGAACTGAAACAACTTTCATCCCCTCTTTTTCAACCAATCGATTAATACTGGTTTTAGAAAAATGCCACAAATGACGAGGCACATCATAAGCTGCCCAAAATTGTTTGTAATACCCGGCATCAAACGATTTATAATTGGGTACGGCAATGAATAGTGTTCCGTTGGGTTTTAGAGTTCTTTTAAGTTCTTTAATTTGCAGTTCCAAGTTGGGTAAGTGCTCCAAGACATGCCACAAAGTAATCGCATCAAATGTTTGGTCAACCGCAGCTGGAGTGCCAGAAATAAGTGTAACCCCTTTTGAAGCAGCTATTTGTTGGGCCTTTTCATTGGGTTCTATTCCCTGCACCTGCCAACCGGCTTGTTGGGCCGCTTGTAAAAAATCGCCTGTACCGCAACCCATATCCAGTAAATTTCCTTTGTTGGGTTGGTATTTTTCAAGCAACTGAACTTTCTGATTCAATGCTCTTTTTTTTACCATATGGTAGGCCTTTTCAAACCAGCTGCGTTTGGAATCGGTGTGGGAAATGTAATCATCACTTTCGTAATATTTACCCAATTCACTCAGTGGTGGTTGTGGAAAGGTGTGCAACAGATCGAACTGAGAGTCGTATTGTAAATCAAATTTTTGATGACTTACAGTGTAATCTTCAACCTGGCTTAAATAAGGTGTTTGTGTAGATGTGTTCATTGGTTGTTGCAATAATCGTCTTTGAGTTTTTTTAAATAGCTAAGGGTAAGTTGTTGAAATAAAGATTGATCTGAAAGACAATCTTCGTTGGTTGACGAAACCACAGAAAAAGCGATGAATTTTGGCTGATTCCCGTATTTGGCGTTTTCGGGTTCTTGATTGATTTGGGCATAATTTGAGCTTCCTATGTACTTCTCAAATTCAGCGGCATCATATACAATTAGTTTGCACTTATTTCCTTGAATGATAACCCAAAACTCTTTATCAAAGTAATTGGAGTTCTTGAATTTGAGTGACAAAAACTTTTCTATAGGCGGGTTTTTTTGGTTGTTCTCAAACACAAATGCTGTGAGAGGTATATTTTTTTGAAGCTCAATTCCATTATTAACCAAAAGATAATCTGTGATTTGAACAGTTGAGCGCGCTCCGCCACAAGACAAAAACAAACCCACACAAGCAAATAGAATAGCTTTAGATAGTGTGGTTTTTACGATTCGTTCCACGTGAAACATTATCTTCCCATGTAAATTAACAAGACTGAAATATCGCTTGGCGAAACACCGCTAATACGTGAAGCTTGTGAAATGGTAACCGGACGTATCTGTGTTAATTTTTGTCTCGCCTCAATTGACATCGATTTAATTTTTGAATAATCAAAAAACTCAGGGATTTTAACATCTTCCAAGCGGGTAAGTTTATCGGCGTTGTTGCGTTCCTTTTCAATATAACCCGAATACTTAACTTGTATTTCAGCTTGTTCTAACACTTCTTCATCCAACTGATTTGTAGTTGCATATTCCTTTACTTTATCTAGTGTCAACATATCCTGCAAATCAATTTGAGGTCTAGAAAAAAGCTTAAACATCTTATCGGATTGCGTAACCAATGCCGAATCTTTTTTGGCCAACAGCACATTGGCTTCAGCTGCAGTTATACTGGTCTCTTTGTAAAAAGCAACCATTTTTTCAGATTCATTCAACTTGTATTCCATGCGACGTAAACGATCTTCAGAAGCCAATCCAAGTGCGTGTGATTTAGGTGTAAGTCGAAAATCGGCGTTATCTTGTCGCAATAAAGTTCTGTACTCTGCTCTTGAAGTAAACATACGATACGGTTCTTCGGTTCCTTTAGTAATTAAATCATCAATCAACACCCCAATATACGCTTCATCTCTTTTAAGAATAAACGGTTCTTTTTCTTGAACCTGTAAAGCGGCATTAATTCCTGCCATCAATCCTTGTGAAGCTGCTTCTTCATAACCAGTTGTGCCGTTGATTTGCCCAGCAAAAAACAAACCTTTAACCAATTTAGTTTCTAAGGTGTGTTTGAGTTGGGTTGGGGGAAAATAATCGTATTCGATGGCGTAACCGGGTCTAAAGAATTTTACTTTTTCGAAACCAGCTACAGAACGAAGTGCTTTAAATTGTACATCCTCGGGCAATGAAGTTGAAAATCCATTTACATACACCTCTACGGTGTTCCAGCCTTCGGGTTCTACAAACAATTGGTGACGTTCTTTATCGGCAAAACGATTTATTTTATCCTCGATAGAGGGACAATAGCGCGGACCTAAACTTTTAATTCTGCCATTAAACATGGGAGATCTATCAAATCCTTCCCGCAAGATATCATGCACATCTAATGAAGTGTAAGTCATGTGACAAGACTTTTGATACGTTAAAGGTTTAGTAATTGGAGAATACGAAAACTTAGCAGGGATCTCATCTCCCTTTTCTTCGTTCATTTTAGAATAATCAAGCGAACGTCCATCTACGCGAGGAGGTGTACCCGTCTTCATTCTGCCCGAAGTGAAACCTGCTTTTAATAAATCTTCTGTAATTCCAAACGAGGCGCTTTCTCCTGCTCTACCGCCTCCAAATTGCTTTTCACCAATATGAATCAACCCATTCAAAAATGTACCGTTGGTGAGCACAACTGTTTTGGATTTTATTTTTAAACCCAAGACTGTTGTAATTCCGACTACCACACCATTTTCTAGTAACAAACCGTTGGCCATTTCTTGGTAAAAATCCAAGTTGGGTGTTTGCTCTAACATCCAACGCCATTCTTCTGCAAACCGCATACGGTCACTCTGTACGCGTGGAGACCACATTGCGGGACCTTTTGATTTATTGAGCATTTTAAATTGTATCGCGGTTTTATCAGAAACAATGCCCGAATAACCACCCATAGCATCTATTTCGCGAACAATCTGGCCTTTAGCAATTCCGCCCATGGCGGGATTACAAGACATTTGTGCAATGTTTTGTAAATTCATCGTCACTAAAAGTGTCGAGCAGCCCATATTGGCAGCAGCAGCAGCAGCTTCACAGCCCGCATGTCCAGCGCCAACAACGATTACATCATAAACTTCTTTGAACATAGATTTCTATTTACTTAGTGTTCCACGTGAAACATTGCAATTTTTTCATTTTCTTTTTGCCGCATCAATTGTTCGTCGGCTTCTGATTTGTCTTTGTATCCACAATAATGCAAAACACCATGAGAAATAACTCTAAGCATCTCATTTTCAAATGATTGATTATATATTTCAGCGTTCTCTCTAACCCGTTCTACAGATATAAAGATATCGCCATTCAACTCATTACCAAGAGAATAATCAAAACTAATAATATCTGTAAGGGTATCGTGTTGTAGATACTGCTGGTTTAATTCAAGCAAATATTCGTCGTCGCAAAACACATAACTTATTTCGCCTTCCGATTTTTTTTCAGAGGCAATTATGCGTCCAATCCAGCTTTCTATAGCGGATTCATTGGTTAATTCAAAATCTGTCTCGTAATTAAAACTAATCATAAGCTCGGAAATAATCCTGTACTTTTTGTGAATAATTGGGTCGCAAAGGTAAGCTTTGTCGGTTTAAAATCTCGATGCTTTGAATATATTGTTGCAAGGCAGGAGGCAATGGATTGGCTGTATTTGAATAATTGGATTTATTGGTTTCGGCTTGCCTTTTTTGCTCTTCCCCTTGCTGTTGAAGCGCTTTATCTAATTTTAAAAGCTCATACTTTAAATTCAATGCCTTTTGCAGTAGGTCGTTGCTAAATCCTTTATTGATAAGTTGGCGCTCTATTTGTTTCATCTGATCTAAAGCACTTTGTCCTGATCCTCCCAGGCCTTTCTTGGCTAATTCGCGCTGCAACGATTCACGCAATTGCTGCTGTTCTTTGTAAATTTCCATAATGGCGCGTGCATCTCCTTCTCCATCTTGGCCATTTTCTCCCGATGAACCCGGACTAGATCCAGGCTGACCATCCTTTCCTGAATTACCTTCTTTTCCTGTTTTACCCTGCTTCCCTTCGCCTGGTTTTTCGCCTTTTCCCGGATTGTCGCTTTCACCGGGTTTTTGGCCCTTTTTAGTGCCACCTTTCATTTTTTCGCCTAACGCCTCTTGCTTCTTAATAATGTCAGGCAATTGCATACCTTGACCTTGGCCCTTTCCTGGTTTAGGCTTCCCTTGTCCCATTCCAGACAACGACATTTGCATGGAATTGAGCGTATCACTCAAAAAGTCAGCTAATTTATTTGCCGACGATATGGTGTACTGTTGGTGCGAAACACCTTTGGCAATTTGAGCATCTGCTAAACTGCTTAATGATTTATCTATATTATACTGCACATTGCCAATTTCAGCCGTAATGTTTTCAGCAATTTTAGGGTTGCGGAGAGACAAAGCAAACAAACTGTCGTCAACATGCTTGAACTGCAACTTTAAGTCTTGTTGAATTTTGAGCTGTTTAGTAAACGAAGGGGCTCCGCGTTGTATTCCTTTAAATTGGATAATTAAATTTTCTTGTGCAAACGAGAAAGCCAATAAATTATCGAGCACTTGGCGCAACATTTTTACATCTTCTTCCAGTTGTTCTTTCTCGCCGCCTTCCATACTTTGACTCATTTTTTTGGCCATTTCTTTCATTTTCTTTGCAGCACTTTTTTGGCTGGGTTTGGCTTTGCTTTTTAGATTCTTTTGCAATTCAGACGACGCTTTTTGCATGTCCTCTTCAATGCTTTTTTCTTTTTCGGGGTCTTTTGGCAAATCCACTGGTGCTTTTAATTCGCTGTTTTCTTTTTGAAGTTCATCCATTTCTTTCTGAAATTGATCAAACTCCTCTTTGATTTGGTTTTGTTTATCGGTCTGATTTTCTTTGTCATTCTCAGCCAATTGCTCTTGTTTCTGCGCGAGTTTTTCCAATTGATCAATCAGTTGTTCGGCTTTTTTCTCTACATAATATTTTTTAGTCAACTCAACTAATTGCTCTAAATTCTTGGTTTGATTCTTGCTTTTCTGTTTGAACTGCTCTAGTTTTTCTAGCAATTCTTCGTTCTTTATTTTTTCATTTAAAGCCTTTAATTCGTCCAATAGTTTTTGGTTTTTCTCCAAATCTTTTTGGGCATTTTCTAGACGTTTTTCTAACTCTTCTTTTGCAGGATCTGTTTTATCCGCTTTAAACTGGTCTAGATTTTCTTTCATTTTTTCAGCAAATGCTTTCATTACATCGTCTTGTTGTTTTTGACGTTGAATAAAATCATTTACTTTTTGTTGATCTTTAAATTCCAATTTGTCTTTCTCTTTGCCTGCTTGTTGAATTTTATCGATTGCCTGTAGCTGTTTATCTTGGTTTTTTAAGGATTTTTCTAAACTAGTAATTGCGGTATTTTGTTGCTGCAACAACTGATTCTCACGCTCGGTTTGTGTGCTTAATCGAGAGCTAAACACATTGGATTTACTGCTTTTAAAACCGTGTGGCGCATCGTTGTCAAATACTTCAAAATAGTACTCATAGGTGTTGCCTTCAACCACTGGCAAATTTCCTGGGAAAGCATACAAAAAGCGATCTATCGTTGTTTTTTGAACGGGCAAGTAAACCGATTTTGCTTGTTGCGGACTGTCTTTGGGATAATACACCAACTGCAACTTTGAAAGCCCGTAATCATCACCTATTTGACCAATCAAATAGGGTTTGTTGATTTGAATACTATCTGGAGTTTTGGTTACAGAGATGGTTGGAAACTGATCTTTAATTACGTCTAACTCATACTGAACAGTCTCGTGCTGTTGAATTTGCTTGTTGGATGTACTGATGCTATACCTAATGCGCTGATCGAGTGTCTTGGAATAAATAAATTGACTGCCTTTCGCAGCAAATTGTGCTTTTAGTGAGTTGCTTACCCAATCTACACGTGTGGTAGATTTAGTTTGCATTACCCATGTAATTTGTGTTCCTTCAGGAAAAATTCCGTTTCCGGTACCTGAAATTCGTTCTGGAGATTTGCCTAAATAAGAAGGATACCGCAACTGCATCTCAAGGGTTGTTATAGCAGGCACTTGAATAATTTTCAATTCGTATTCAGGCGAGTAGACTGTATTCGCGCGAATAAAAAAAGAGGTGTTTTGTGCGGGTTTTACAAACGTATACCGATAAACTCCTAGTGCTTCCTCCTCCATAAAATAGGTTTCGTTACCCAAAACCAAGGTAGCATTTTCAGGAATTACTTTTCCTACAGCACGCACGCGTAAGGTGTAATCTTGGTGTTGTTCGGTTTGTAAATTGGCATTCAAAACCTCAAAACGAAATGGGGAGGGCGGCGTAAATTGTTCGCGGTAATTCACCACGCGATGCAAACCATCGGCTAGCAAATTATCTTGTCCAGACACATAAAAATAAAGACAAAACAACAGCGGAACCAACGCAAGCGGAATATACTTCTTATTGGCCGAAAACCGAACAGCATTAGAGAACGGAATGGGTTGTAGCCGCAAGGCTTTTTGATCAATTGAAGCCATTAAAAGCTCTGTATTTTCTTGTGTAGAAGAGGTTTCTACCAACTGCAAAAAATTCAGGAGTTTATCGTCAATTTCAGAGAAATGTTGACCAATAATGTAAGAGGCTTGTTTGTGATTGATCCCTTTTTGGAGCTTAATCAATTTAAAAACAGGAAATAGTATAAAACGAATAAATAAGCTTGTTTCAAACAAGATAAAAACCCAAAACAAAATGGTTCGGCCTTGCACATTTAGCCATAAATAATATTCCAAACTCACAGTGGCTATAAAATAAAGCAATCCAATACCCACAAACAACAATGCCCCGCGAAGCAATTCGTTGCGGTAGTACTTTCGTGTGAAAGCTTCTAGCTTTTGAAAAATGAGTTGAGACGAATTCAAATTTTCTTTATTTAAAGACCGCTAAAAGTACAATTTATACCAATACTACTCAAGCATAATTTAAGGGCCTACATCGCATCAAAACGAATTAGAGCTTCGCTTTCGCCAACTGAACTGAAAATGTATCTTTGCCAAAATTTTATTCCATGTCTAAACCTGTTCGTGTGCGCTTTGCACCCAGTCCTACCGGCCCACTTCACATAGGTGGAGTGCGTACTGCTTTGTTTAATTACTTATTTGCAAAAAAACACGGAGGGGTATTTTATTTGCGCATTGAAGACACCGATCAAAACCGCTATGTTGCAGGTGCCGAAGACTATATTTTTGAGGCATTAGACTGGTTGGGGATTTCTCCCTCAGAAACCGTGGGTAAAAACGAAAAATTTGGCCCGTACAGACAAAGTGAACGCAAAACCATGTATGGCGAATATGCCCAACAACTCATCGCTTCCGGTCATGCCTATTATGCGTTTGACAGCAATGAATCATTAGACAACTTGAGAAAAGAACAGGAAGCGATAGGTCAAACGTTTATCTACAATTGGCACAACCGCGAAAGACTAGATAATTCCTTGGTGATTAGCCCGGAAGAAACTGCCCAAAGACTTAGTGCTGGTGAAGCCTTTGTAGTGCGTTTTAAAACCCCAGTAAATGAAACCTTGGCTATAAAAGATATCATTCGGGGAGATATTTCAATTAACACCAACGTATTAGACGACAAGGTGTTGTTTAAAAGCGATGGCATGCCCACCTATCATTTGGCTAACATTGTAGATGATCACCTCATGGAAACCTCACATGTAATTCGAGGGGAAGAATGGTTGCCCTCAATGCCATTACACGTGTTGTTATACCGCGCATTTGGTTGGGAAGCACCTGAATTTGCGCATTTACCACTCTTATTAAAACCAATTGGAAATGGAAAATTATCCAAGCGCGATGGCGATAAACTGGGCTTTCCGGTGTTTCCCTTGGAATGGAAATCAGCCGAAGGGGTTTCCTCAGGCTACCGCGAACAAGGCTATTTCCCAGAAGCGGTAATTAATTTCTTGGCGTTATTGGGTTGGAATGACGGCACCGAAAAAGAACTATTTAGTTTGGATGAATTGGTTGCTGCCTTTGATTTGAATCGCATTCACAAAGCGGGCGCCAAATTTGATCCCGAGAAAAACAAGTGGTTCAACCACCAGTACTTACAACTACAAGAAAACCATACATTGGCAGAGACCTTTTCTAAAGAATTGACTGAAAAAGGTATCGTATATTCTATCGAAAAAGTGGAGAAAATCGTGGGCTTAGTTAAAGAACGAGCCAATTTTGTTTCCGAATTCTGGAGTTTATGCGATTACTTTTTTAAGGCCCCGACGGCCTATGATGAAAAAGCGGTCAAAAACTGGAAAGAAGAAACCCCTGTTTTGCTTGAGCAACTCATTGTTGTTTTACATGACATCACTGATTTTACTTCGCTTACCATAGAAAATACCGTAAAAGAGTGGATGGCAGCGCAAGAAATTGGTATGGGGAAAATTATGCAGCCCTTCCGATTGAGTTTGGTGGGCGCGTTAAAAGGACCGCATTTATTTGATATTGCTGAATTGATTGGTAAAGCAGAAACCATTGCCCGCTTACAAAAAGCGATTCAAACTTTATAAATTCACCAACAATTGGGCGCTTAGTAAACCCAAATGTCCGTCAAACTTTCGGCCTAAATTTTTAGACAATAATACCTCATTTTGATTCAGGTGATTCAAGAAATTGTTCACCCCATATTGGTAAAAGGCAACCGCACGAACCCGTTTATTTCCGGCTGAAATACCCAGATACAGGTTTCCGTTTACTTTGTTTACATCCAAAATATCTTTGGCGATTAAGGGTGTTTCGTTTAAGGTATTGTTCTCGTCGGTGGCTTTTATTTTGAGCTTATCATTTACTTGCAGTACTGGACCAAAATCGAGCGATACGTGGTCCTTGACGATATTATAACTCAACAACAATCGGATTTGCGCGCCCATAACCTTAAATTGAGTTTCTGTGTTTTGCAAAGTAATTGGTGTTTTAGAAGCAATAGTGAAATGACTTTCGGTGAATTGCATCCCAAAAATCATACTGAAATTGTTGTAATAATTTCCCCGCACTGACAAGCCGCCCATCCAACCCGAACTGGGTTTAGTCGTAAAATTAGTTGTACTTAATCCCAATTGGGTAATTCCGGCACTGAGGCCAATTCGGTTGCCATCGCGGTATCCATATTGTGCACTAGCTACACTAAAACAGCCAACTAAAAAAACAAAAAACACTACTAATTTCTGCATCATTAAAAGCTTGAATCTAAAAATTGTTTGACCGACTCATCTTTCTCTGTGCTTCGTAATGCTTGGATTTGTGGCAAAAACTCTTCCCATAAATGCGAGTGATTGGACAAGTTGTTTAATGCTGCCATGCGCACAAAAGCCGATTCACTTGCAAAAGATAAAGTCACCAGTTTTTGAACGGTTTCTTGGTCTAAATCAGCAAAGCGAATAGCTGAGGAATAGGTTAAGATATAATTCACCAATAACAAGGAAGCTTTGGTATTGTTGAGATTTTTTTTGATGGTATTTTGCAACAAACTAAAATTCGAAATTACCTGCAAATTAGCAGCCAATTGCACACGTATTTCATCGCGTTCTCCTGCAGTAGAAACTTTAAAGAATCTATTAATTTCTTTCAGCGAATTGGTAATAGCGTTTTCTTCTTTCTTCCCTTTTTCTTCCCAGGCGTCTTTAAGTCCAACGGTTTTATTGAAAACCAAATGCGAATCAATACTGTCTTTATCTACAGTAAAATAACCCAAACGTTGAAATTGGAATTTATCTTCTACGGCTGCCGTTTGTAAACTAGGTTCTACAAAACCAGTAACTATTTGTAGTGAATTGGGATTTACAAACTCTAAAAAATCTTTCTCTTTATGAGAATCAGGGGCTTCGTCTACAAATAAACGATCATACAATCGTACTTCGGCCGGTATAGCTTGTGCTACCGAAACCCAGTGTAGCGTTCCCGAAACCTTACGTTGACTGGCTTCTGTTCCGCTTCCGCTTAAACTATCTGGATCATAGGTTACATGAATTTCGGTAATATTGCCTTGGGCATCTTTTACCACGCTTTCCCCTTTGATGATGTAGGCGTTTTTAAGACGAACTTCTTTTCCTAGGCTCAGCCTGAAAAATTTTGCAGGCGCTTCTTCTAAAAAGTCTTCCCGCTCAATGTAGAGTTCGTTGGAAAAAGGAATTTTTCTAAATCCTGCTGCTTCATCTTCAGGATTATTTTCAGCATCCAACCACACCACTTGGTCGGCAGGATAATTCGTGATGATCAATTTAACCGGATCTAAAACTGCCATCACGCGAGGCGCAATTTTATTTAAATCTTCGCGTATGCAAAACTCCAATACCGAAACATCAATTAAATTATCTCGCTTGGCGATTCCAATGGTTTTAGTGAAATTTCGTAATGAAGTCGGGGTGTATCCTCTTCGGCGCAAACCCGAAATCGTAGACATTCTTGGGTCATCCCAACCGTTTACGTGGTTTTCTTTTACCAATTGCAACAACTTGCGTTTGCTGACCACAGTGTGGCTTAAATTTCGTCGGGCAAATTCCCGTTGTTTGGGACGCACTTTAGTGTTGTCATAAATTTGGTCCAAAAACCAATCGTACAATTCGCGGTGAGGCAAAAATTCGAGGGTACAAAACGAGTGGGAAATTTGCTCCAAATAATCGCTTTCGCCATGTGCCCAATCGTACATCGGGTAGATGCACCAAGCATCGCCGGTGCGGTGGTGGTGTTTGTGTAGAATACGGTAAATAATAGGATCGCGCATCAACATATTGGTTGATTTCATGTCGATTTTGGCGCGCAAAATATGGGTTCCTTCAGGAAATTCCCCGTTTTTCATGCGGGTAAATAAATCTAAATTTTCTTCTACCGAACGGTTTCTATACGGACTATCTACTCCAGGGGTAGAAGGGGTTCCTTTTTGAATGGCCATTTCTTCTGAGGTTTGGCTATCTACATAGGCCTTTCCGTTTTTGATAAATGTGACTGCCCAATCGTATAACTGTTGAAAGTAATCAGATGCATAACGCTCTTCAGCCCATTGATAACCCAACCATTGTACATCTCTTTTGATGGCATCTACATATTCTTGTTCTTCTTTGGCGGGATTGGTGTCATCAAAACGTAAATTAACCGGCGCATTATAATCAATGCCTAAACCAAAATTCAATCCGATCGAACTGGCGTGACCAATGTGTAAATAACCATTGGGCTCTGGCGGAAAACGAAATCGTAACTTGTCAGGCGACAAGCCATTTTTAAGATCTTCTTCGATAATTTGCTCAATAAAATTGAGGGATTTTTCTTCGGTTGACATACTTTTGATTAATTTTAGCAAAGGTAAAAAAATAGCCGAGAGTTGGCTTACCTAATCCAATTAGATCAACCCATGGGAATAATCAAACTGACTAACATTCGTACCTATTCGTATCACGGCTGCCTCCCTGAAGAAGCCGCTATAGGATCAGACTACCGGGTAGACTTAGAAATTAAAACCGATTTACGCAAATCAGCGATTAGCGACCAGCTTGAAGACACGGTAGATTATGTGTTTTTAAACCAAGTTGTAAAAGAAGAAATGGCGATTCGGGCGCAATTATTGGAGCAAGTAGCCCACCGAATTATCCTACGTGTTTTTAAGGAATCGCCTGCGGTAGCTCGTATTTTGATTCGGGTATCAAAAATTAATCCACCAATTGGCGGTGATGTAGAAATGGTCACCATTGAAATGGAAGAGTACCGAAATTAATGTGTTGGTATTGTTAGGAAGTATTGATTTTTTTTCTAAGTTTGCCAACCAATTACAAGGCGTCGTGGCCGAGTGGCTAGGCTGGGCTCTGCAAAAGCTCCTACTCCGGTTCGAATCCGGACGATGCCTCCAAAAAAAACCTTCAAGTAACTTTGAAGGTTTTTTGTTTTTATAATACTTGTTGAATTTAGTCTATTTTTTCCAGTACTTTTTTAGCTAATTTATTTTCACTTGGAAACCAACCCTGTAGCATTAAAACAACACCAAAAACCACCAACAAAATACTAATGCCTTTTTTAATTTTTAGAATATTTATGGGTGTCATTTTGTTTTTAAGTTGTTTAGCCAATATAATTTTGCCAATATCTACTAGCAAATAAGAACCAATTACTGAACTAAAAAACAAAACCATTCTTGGGGTTTCCAGTTGTAATTTAGGTCCAACAGTAATTAAGATTAAAAACCAAAATAATAAAACACCTACATTGATGAAATTCAACAAAAAGCCTTTGATAAATAATCCTAAATAATTGGTTTTTACCAATTCTTCCTCGTCGTCATTTTCAATTAACTCTTTCTTGGCTTTCTTGGTTTTTAAAAACGAAATAATACCATAAGTAAGCATTAATATTCCACCAAAAACATAAATTGCTGGATCATTTTTAATACTTTGAATGAGGCGATAACTACTAAAATAAGCAATTGTAATAAAAAAAATATCAGCTGTAACCACCCCTAAATCAAACACAAAAGCCGCGCGAAAACCTTTTACAGCCGAAGTTTCAAGTAAGACAAAAAAAACTGGTCCTACCATGAAACTTAAAAAAATTCCCAAGGGAATTCCAGATAAAAGATCTTGTAACATGTTTACTCTTTATTGATGATAATGGATCCTCCAGCTGTAACCGATTGATTAAGTTTGCTTGGATTACCGTATACAAAAACCGATCCTCCGGCCACTACTTTTACACTCAAATACTCTTTAGCGGTCACCGAGGCAATTCCACCTGTGTTTACATTGACTAAAGCATGCTGAACTGTCAATTCTTTTGCTTTCAAATCGGCACCAGTATGAATAAGGGCATCCAAATCATGGGTGTTTCCTGTTAAATTTAGCTCAGAACCAGTATACGCTTTGATGTTCAACTTTTCTACACTTAATTCCAATTGTATTTGAGAACCTTCTTTGGTTTCAAGTGTTAATTCATCCGCTTTAATTTGGGAATTTGCCATAACTTTTGATCCTTCGGCAGCCATAATCGAGGTCAAGGAAGTGTAATATATTTTGGCTTCAATTTGTTGGCCAGATAGAAATTTAACCAACGGCAAACGAAGTTTTACGGTACCGTTTTTATTCACTACTTCAACTTCAGCGGCATTTACACCATCTAAAACGACTTTGTTTTCATCCGATTGAATGAGCTCTACTTGTATTTTATCAAATACACTAATTTTAGTAAAATCACCTACGTTTCGGGTTACTTGGGCTTTACTAATTGTACTTAGTAAGACTAAAAATAAAATGGTTAATTGCTTCATTTTAAATCAATTAAATTTATTATTTAATGAATTATTCTTTGCGTCGAATGAAATGAAAATCCAATTGTTTTTTCACTAAATCGGCGGTTTTTACTTTTAAAATTACCCTGGCTCTTATATACATCT
>VEQT01000010.1 GCA_018883065.1 Flavobacterium sp. | reverse complement strand
CATTCAAGTGGAGCAATTTGAAGAAAGTGTGCGTTGGCACCGCAGTCACATTAAAAAACTAGACGACAGTATTCGGTTAGTTCGTAGTGAATTATATCAGTTGTTGCCCAGCTCAGCACCCGATTTGGCGCGTAAAAAGACATTACTTCAAGAATTTGCTTCACTTCAATTGAAAGTTGAAGAAACACATTGGCAACACTTTTCAGAAATAAAACGAATCTGTAGACCCGATCAATTAAAAGAGTACAACAAATTAACAGAACAGCTTATGCAATTGTTTTCAATGGGTGGCAGACCACCCCATCCTCCAAAAAATGACTAAGTGCTTCTATTATCGTTTGCTGTTTCTTCTAGTAACACCCTTCTCGATTTGGGCGCAGGCAAATGACGTTCTTCATTTTGAATTGGATTACAGTGAGCAACCACTTGTTTTTGGTAAAAACTATTACTCCATACAAAAGGATAGCCTGAAGTTGAGCAAATTTGCCTGTTACATATCGAATCTCAAACTTATTTACACTGATGGGAGTATGGAATCAATCGGCAAAAAATACATTCTTATTCATGCAGATTCTATTCAAAAACTTGAAATAAAATTTTCGATTCATAAACCCGTAGAGGCATCCTTTTTAGAATTCAACATTGGCGTGGACAGCGTTCCCAACACACAAGGCGCTTTGAGTGATGATTTAGATGTGCAAAACGGCATGTATTGGGCGTGGCAAAGCGGATACATCAACTGGAAAATTGAGGGTACAAGCCCTAGCTGTAACACGTACAAAAACAATTTTGCATTTCATATTGGCGGATATCAGGTCAATCAAAATGCATTGCGCACCCTTCGTCTTCCATTTCCAAAAAAGGCCAAAAACAGAATGCATATTGAGTTGACGCATTTTTTTGATGCCATTTCTTTACACGAAATAAATACGATTCAAATACCAGGAGAAGCGGCAATGAAAATGGCTGATTTATTTACCAAAACGTTTTGGCTGGAATGAAAAATCGAAAATATCTAATCAGAATTTTGGGCGTGCTTGTAATGCTGGGGTATACGGCCTACACGACTACCCCAATGCCCATTTCTATACCCAATCTTTGGCCCAAACCCTACTATGATTTTGCACAAAATAAACCCACAGTTGAAGGGTTTGAATTGGGACGAAAACTTTTTTACGACCCTATTTTATCTAGAGATTCAAGTATTTCTTGTGCCAGTTGCCATTTTCAAGCTACTGGTTTTGCCCATGTAGATCACGAATTAAGTCATGGAATTGACGGAAAAGTAGGCAATCGAAATGCCTTGGCTTTACAAAATCTAATCTGGTCAAAATCGTTCCTGTGGGATGGTGGAGTGAATCATTTGGATGTTCAAGCACTAAATCCGCTTACTCATCCAAAAGAAATGGATGAAAACATTCCGCATATTCTTCAAAAGCTTCAAGAAGACTCTGTGTACCCAGGTTTATTTTCAAAGGCATTTGGCACAACTAAAATTACAGGACAATTGCTACTTAAAGCCCTTTCCCAGTTTATGATGCAACTCAATTCATGCAATGCCAAATACGACAAAGTGATGCGAAATGAAACAACTTTTACAGCGCAAGAAGCGCTAGGTTATCAAATTTTTAAGCAAAAATGCAGCAGTTGCCACCTTGAACCTTTATTTAATACGTCTTCATTTGAATACAATGGTTTGGCGGTGGATCCGTATTTAAATGATATAGGCCGAATGAAAATAACAGGGAAAATCTCAGATTCTTTGCACTTTAAAGTACCTAGTTTGCGCAATTGTCAGTTTACGGCTCCCTACATGCATGACGGGAGATTTAAAACACTCACAGAAGTAGTTAAACACTACAACTCCCTTAAACCGCATTTATTATTGGCGAAGCAATTACAAAAACCCTTAGATTTGAGCGACAATGATCGAGTAGATTTGGTAGCTTTTATGAAAACACTAAGCGATACCGAATTTTTATTTAACCCAAAATATGCCTATCCAAAATAAATATGTGCAAGATTTCCAAAAAAAATGCGTCTATTGAATCATGGATATAGCTTTAAAAGTCAACATTATCTTTAACCTTATTAATTTATGAAAAAATTACTATTCCTCACACTTACACTTTGTTTTATACAAACAGGATTTGCTCAATCGCTCTATGATATCAATACCATTCAAGATATCCGAATTGTATTTGCACAATCCAACTGGGATGCTTTATTGGATGCACAAGCAGCTACAACAGAAGATTATATTCCCGCCGTTTCGGTTACAATCAATGGAACTACTTTTTATAATGTAGGAGTGAAATATAAAGGAAATAGCACCTACAACCCCAACCAAACCAAAAATCCTTTTCACATCGAATTGGACACCTATGTAAACCAAGATTACCAAGGATATACCGATATCAAATTAAGCAATGTAGCTAAAGACCCATCGTTTTTACGTGAGGTACTTTCCTACTCTATACTCCGTCAATACATGCATGCGCCGCTTTCTAATTACGCCAATGTCTATGTGAATGGAAATTTAATGGGCTTGTATGTAAGCTCTGAATCCATATCGAAAAAATTTGTAGACAAACATTTTTATTCCAACACAAATGCTTTTTTTAAATGCAACCCCATTGGTGGTGCTGGGCCAGGTGGAAACAGTTTTCCTAATTTGGCCTACTTGGGAACCAATGCAGCCAGTTACTCATCCTCATATGAAATGAATTCCTTATCGGGTTGGGACGATTTAATTAACTTGACCAACACCTTAAACAATAATATAGCCAATATTGAAACCATATTAGATGTAGATCGCGCCTTGTGGATGTTGGCTTTCGACAATGCTTTAGTAAACTTAGATAGCTATCTGGGAACCTTTAAACAAAATTATTACCTGTACAAAGACAACAACGGCCGATTTAATCCAGTAGTTTGGGATTTAAATATGTCATTTGGTGTGTTTTCACAAACAGGAACCATTGCCTTAAACACAACAACACTCAAAAAGCAGATGACCCATTTGCTCCACAATGCAGATGCCGCGTGGCCGTTGGTACAAAAATTATTGGGCGTTCCCAAGTACAAACGCATGTATTTGGCGCATTACAGTACCATTATGAACGAGAACTTTGCCAACGGAACCTATGCTACCCAAGCACAAGCCCTTCAATCTTTGGTAAGTAGTGCAGTGCAAAGCGATCCTTATAAATTTTATTCATTTGCTCAATTTCAATCCAATATAAACACCGACGTGACAGGCGGAATGGACAATGCTCCGGGAATAACCAATTTAATGAACGGACGAACCACCTATTTGGCTGGCTTGGCTGATTTTACCAATACCAAACCGGTCATCAGCAATGTGGGGCCTGTTGTTGCTGATCCTATACTTAATACGGATGCATACATTCACGCAACCGTAACCAACACCAATGCCAACGGGGTGTATTTGGGTTATCGCTCAAATATTGAATTGCCATTTACAAAAGTCCTCATGTACGACGATGGTACACACAATGATGGTGCAGCTGGAGATAATGTATACGGCGCTGCCCTAAACATGAGCAACATATATATGCAATATTACATCTATGCCGAAAACAACAACGTGGGTAAATTTTCACCTGAACGGGCCGAACATGAATTTTACACCTTGCACGCAGGTTATCCTACCATCAACCCGGGTGATTTGGTTATTAATGAAATCATGGCGCAAAACACAAGTACAGTAACTGATCCGTTTGGAGACTATGCCGATTGGATTGAATTATACAACACCACCAATACAACCCTGAGTTTAGATAATTTATTCATGAGTGACAGCAATACTAACTTAATCAAATGGCGTTTTCCCGACGGAATCACTATGGCTCCGCATTCGTATTTAATTGTATGGGCCGATCAAGATCTAACCCAAGAAGGCCTGCATGCTGATTTTAAATTGTCATCAACAGGGGAAAGTGTATATCTTTCCTATGCCAATGGCACCCTAATCGAGTCGTTAAACTATGGCATGCAAACTGCCGATATGGGCTATGCGCGAGTGCCAAATGGAACTGGAAATTTTGTGATTCAAGGACCAACATTTAATGCCAATAATGAGGCATTGGGAACCAGTTCTCAAGATTGGGCTTCCTTCATAAAAATATATCCCAACCCAAGCAGTAATTTCATCAGTATCCGCTCTGACTTGGTGAATATCAATTCAGTTTCTGTTTATAATTTACAAGGGCAACGATTACTCGAACAAAACCCTGTGGCTCAGAGAACAGTTGAATTAAACATACAATCCTTGGCCAACGGAATCTATTTTGTGGAAATAAATAAAGCGATAAAAATTAAAATCATTAAAAACTAAGATGAGGAAATTAGCATTCATTAGCGCATGTATACTTTGTCAAATTGGCTTTGCACAAACCAATCCGATTATCACCAAATGGCTGCGTAATACTACAGGAATTACCGGACGACATTATGTTTCGGGAAATTCAACTCCCATCAACGATGCCGTATTGGCCAATGTACAAAATGTGCAATACAGCACCAATTGGGTGTACATGAGTACCAATGGAATTCCGTCATACATTACTGGGCCATTTCTAGATGGCAACCCCTCATTGGCTTCTGCCCAAAATGCGATATTCAAATTACCATTGAATCCGCAGCAAAATACAGGTACTTTATCTTCTACAACAGGAGGAAATATTGGTCAATTCATCAACGGCGTAGCGCTATTTGATTACCGCGATGGAGTTGCTTGGAATTCAAATAGCAATTCCTTATGTGGCCCACTTCCTGGCATGTCGCAATGTCCAGGCGGACCCGGAACTACTCAGGCTTGGAATCGCGATGCGGTCTTGGCCGAAAAAGGAGGGTTTGATTGCGCCAAGGCACATCCGGCCAACGGGAATTACCACCACCACCAAAATCCAAGTGCGTTTAACTTAGACTTAGTTGTGATTTCTACGGTTTGTAATTTGTATCCTGCTGATGGATTATATGTAATCAATACCAATGAACATTCGCCATTAATCGGATTTGCTGCTGATGGATTCCCTATCTACGGTGCCTATGCCTATGCCAATACCGATGGAACTGGAGGAATTACCCGCATGAAATCAAGCTACCAATTGCGCAATATGACGACTCGCACCACTTCGCCCACAGGAGCAACTGTAGCCAGTGGACCCGCTGTAAGTACACAATATCCCTTGGGATATTTTAAAGAAGATTATGAATATGTTGCACACCCTTCAGACCCAACTTACTTGGATGTACACAACGGTCGTTTTTGCATAACCCCCGATTACCCCAATGGAATTTATGCCTATTTTACCACAGTAGATGTCAATCATAACTCGGCTTATCCTTATGCAGTTGGGCCTACTTTTTATGGTGTAAAAAGTGGTACGAAAGTAACGAGTATTACCGAACCGACTACAACCTACAATCCGGCTTTGGCCTCAACCGCATTTGATCTGCAAGAAAATGACCTCATGGTCTATCCAAACCCTGCGAGTGATTTTATTGCGGTGCAACTTGGTCAATTGGTACCAAAAAATCAATCGGTAGAATTAATTGATACACTGGGCAGAGTAATAGCCTCAACCCAAGTGGTTCAGGGAAGCACCATGTGTTATTTTGATACAACCAGTTTATACAATGGTATTTATTTTGTGCGGGTTGCCATGGGCAAAGAACCAATAACAGTTAAGGTGATTATCAGTAAATAACCTTTACTTCAAGAAAAATGCCCTAAAAGTTAAACTCTTGGGGCATTTTTTATTTATTAAAAAGCGATGTTCCATTTGGGAAGACATCCAAACTCATTCAGGTGTATCTGAAGAATTTGGCCTTCAACATAGGTTGGTATTACTTTGTGTTTGCCTCCAAAGGTTTCAAACCAATGCACTTCAAGTACTTCTATATTTTCGAGTTTCATTTGGCTAGGCCACGAATATTTTCGACCTGTTTTGGCAAATTGATGACCATTGACAATCTTGTCATATAAGCCCCCATTTTTACTTTTTAAGGTCCCGTCATTTTGTACCGTTCCGGTTGAACCTACCATGATAAGTTGTTTCTGATCTCCATCTACTTGAAAAACTAAAAAAACACCACTACCTTCAGAAGCATTGCATTGGTTTTCTAATTGATCATCGGGCGTAAATATAAAATGATTGGTCGATTTAAATTTGGTCAGTTCTTTGTACATACGTTTTTTTCTTGATTAAAAAAAATAGCCCTATGTAACTAGGGCTATCATAGATTATGATTGAGGATAAATTATCCCATAATTTCTTTTACTTTTTTGCCAATTTCTGCTGGAGAATCTACAACGTGAATTCCATTCTCGCGCATGATGCGTTTTTTGGCTTCAGCCGTATCGTCAGATCCACCAACAATTGCACCGGCGTGACCCATCGTTCTTCCTTTTGGAGCCGTTTCTCCTGCAATAAAACCAACAACCGGTTTGCGATTGCCATCGGCTTTTATCCATTTGGCGGCATCCGCTTCTAATTGTCCACCAATTTCACCAATCATTACAATGCATTTGGTTTCAGGATCATTCATCAACAATTCAACCGCTTGTTTGGTTGTCGTTCCTATAATTGGATCTCCTCCAATACCAATAGCGGTAGTAATTCCCATACCTTGTTTCACTACTTGGTCAGCTGCTTCATAAGTTAAGGTTCCTGATTTTGATACGATTCCTACTGTTCCTTTTTTGAAAACAAATCCGGGCATAATCCCTACTTTGGCTTCACCAGGAGTAATTACTCCGGGACAGTTGGGTCCTATGAGTGTACAATTTCTTTCTTTGATGTAGTTGTTGGCGCGAATCATATCGGCCACAGGAATACCTTCAGTAATGGTAATAATCACTTTGATTCCAGCATCGGCCGCTTCCATAATGGCATCAGCTGCAAAAGCGGGTGGTACAAAAATAATAGTGGTATCAGCTCCAGCTTTGTCTACGGCATCTTTTACGGTATTAAAAACCGGACGATCTAAATGCGTACTTCCACCTTTTCCGGGTGTTACTCCTCCTACTACATTGGTTCCGTATTCGATCATTTGAGATGCGTGGAAAGTTCCTTCGCTACCTGTAAATCCTTGAACAATAATTTTGGAATCTTTATTAACTAAAACACTCATGATTTGTTATCTATTTGATTTGAAAAATGCTTGGCAAAAGTAAGGTTTTGGTACTTACTTTTAAAGTTTTTTTTAATGAAATTGGTTAAGGCAATTGACTTATCTGATATCCTTTATATAATTGGTTATCTTTTACTTCCCAGAAGGCCATAAAGTGTGCCAATAACATCTCTTCTCTTGGATTTTCTACCGTTTTAATATAGTGAGAATAGTACACAGCAACGGTATCTCCTTCTTTAACCAATTGACTAATTCTCACCTTTGATCGCACATAAGCTTTTCCCAATTCGGAAGCCAATTCCAATATATCTTGCCGATCCATATTGATGGTTCCTCGGCTACTTCGCCATTCTACTTGAATAGCTGGATGCAAAAAAGTCTCCATGACTTCAGGATTAATCAATGCATCTGATTTGTAAAAATCAAGTACAATTTTCTTGGCAGACATCTTATTTTAATTTTGTTAGTAGTTCTGGTATGCGTTTAATATTGGCCAACTGTTTTAATTTTTCACGCGATTCTTCGATGGGTGTACCAAAATAGGTTTTGCCTCCTTCTACCGACTTGGTCACACCTGTTTGGCCTAATATAACGGCTTTTTCGCCGATGGTTATTCCACTTGTAGTGCCCACTTGACCCCATAAGGTTACTTCGTCTTTGATGATCACACAACCCGCAATTCCCGTTTGGGAAGCGATGAGGCATTTTTTTCCAATCACGGTATCGTGACCCACATGTACTTGATTGTCAATTTTGGTTCCCCACCCAATGGTTGTATCGCCGGTAACGCCTTTATCAATTGTACATAGTGCGCCAATTCCTACCTGATCTTCTATCACCACACGACCACCTGAAAGCAATTGATCAAATCCTTCTGGACGTTTTTTGTAATAAAAAGCATCAGCGCCCAAAACAGTACCCGAATGAATAACCACATTATCGCCAATTACAGTATGATCGTAAATGGTTACATTGGCATGAATCAAACAATTGCGGCCAATTTTTACCTGATTTCCTACAAAACAATTGGGTTGAATTACCGTTCCTTCGCCAATTTGAGCACTGGCCGAAATGGCTGCTTGTGCCGAAACAAAAGGCATAAAATGTTGCGTGAGTGTATTAAAATCGCGAAATGGATCATCCGAAATTAAGAGCGCTTTTCCTGCTGGACATTCCACTTCTTTATTGATTAATACAATAGTTGCCGCCGATTGCAAGGCTTTGTCATAGTATTTGGGGTGATCAACAAAAACAATGTCACCTGGTGTAACCACATGTATTTCGTTCATACCAAATACGGGAAAATCATTGGGACCCACATAGGAGCATCCAATGATTTCAGCAATTTCTTGTAAAGTATGTGCGCGATTGAATTTCATATGCTTTTAGCTTACTCTTTCACGCGCTCCATGTAATTTCCGGTAGCGGTTTCAATTTTAATTTTATCGCCTTCGTTGATAAATAAGGGTACATTAACTTGTGCACCTGTTTCTACTGTAGCTGATTTGGTTGCATTCGTTGCCGTGTTTCCTTTTACACCTGGTTCGGCATAGGTTACTTCCAATACTACCGAAGCTGGCATGTCAACAGACAAAGGCAAATCGGTTTCGGTATTGATACTCACCATTACATTTTCTCCTTCTTTCAATAATTCGGGCGAATCCAAAATGTCTTTATTTAATGAAATTTGCTCAAACGACTCCACATTCATGAAATGAAACAAATTCCCTTCAGGATACAGAAATTGAAATTTATGGTTTTCTACTCGCACTTCGTCAATTTTGTGTCCAGCCGAAAAGGTGTTGTCCAACACTTTTCCATTGGTTAAACTTTTCAATTTGGTACGCACAAAAGCAGGCCCTTTTCCTGGTTTTACGTGTAAAAATTCGATGATTTTATAAATGTCGTTGTTGTATTTGATACACAATCCGTTTTTGATGTCTGAAGTACTTGCCATTTTTTATTTTTTGTTAAATGATTTTAATTTTTTTCAAATGTTAGAGTCGAGTTGATACTAATAATTTCCAGAATAGCCTTTCATAATTCCACGGGAAGAATTTCGAATAAAATCGAGGATTTCATCGCGCTCTGGTGTGGCTTCCATTTCGGCTTCAATGATACTTACCGCTTGAGAAGTATTGTAATTTTTTTGGTATAAGATGCGGTAAATGTCTTGAATTTCCCTGATTTTCTCGGTCGTAAATCCTCTGCGACGCAAACCAACGGAGTTAATACCCACGTAAGACAAAGGCTCTTTGGCCGCTTTGGTATAGGGAGGAACGTCTTTACGAACTAAAGATCCTCCGGAAACCATCGCGTGATCACCCACGTGAATGAATTGATGAATGGCTGCCAATCCCCCAATAATGGCAAAATTCCCCACCGTTACGTGTCCAGCAAGTGCTACGCCATTTACAATAATTGCGTTATCACCTATGTGGCAATCGTGCGCAATGTGTGCCGTAGCCATAACTAAACAATTGTTACCAATGGTGGTTTGACCCGAAGCAATGGTACCACGGTTTATGGTTACACATTCTCGTATGGTGCAATTGTCACCAATGATGGCTAAGGAATCTTCGCCGCCAAATTTCAAATCTTGCGGAACAGCTGAAATAACTGCTCCTGGGAATATATTGCAATTTTTTCCAATACGTGCGCCTTCCATGATGGTCACGTTAGATCCAATCCAAGTTCCATCTCCAATAACCACATTATTATGGATTGTTGTGAACGGTTCTATTACTACGTTTTTGGCAATTTTTGCGCCTGGATGAACATATGCTAATGGTTGATTCATGTGCTGTTCTGTTTATTGTTTTTTTGCGATTTGCGCCATCAATTCGGCTTCGGCAACCAATTTGCCGTTTGCGTATGCATTGGCTTGCATATGACAAATACCACGACGTATTGGGGTAATGAGTTCACATTTAAATATCAAAGTATCTCCAGGAAGCACTTTGTGTTTGAATTTGACATTGTCTATTTTCATGAAAAACGTCAAATAATTTTCCGGATCCGGAACGGTACTCAACACCAAAATTCCACCGGTTTGTGCCATAGCCTCCACGATTAATACACCTGGCATTACCGGTGCATTGGGAAAATGACCGACAAAGAACGGCTCGTTCATGGTAACATTTTTTAATCCTACCACATGGGTTTCAGACAATTCAAAAATCTTGTCTACCAATAAAAACGGTGGACGGTGAGGCAACATGCTCATGATTTTGTGGATATCCATGAGGGGCTCTTGGTTTAAATCATAAGCCGGAACTTGGTTACGTTGCTCTATCTTGATGATTTTGGCCATCTTTTTGGCAAATTGTGTATTCACAAAATGCCCTGGTTTGTTGGCTATAACCTTTCCTTTGATTCGGGTACCAATAAGTGCCAAATCACCCACTACATCTAAGAGTTTATGACGTGCTGCTTCGTTGGGGTAATGCAACGTGAGATTGTCTAAAATCCCGTTGGGTTTTACGGTTATTTCGTCTTTACCAAAAGCCACTTTTAGGCTTTCCATAGTGCTTTCAGAAATCTCTTTGTCAACATACACAATGGCGTTATTCAAATCACCACCTTTAATTAAGCCGTGTTGCAACAACGATTCTAATTCATGCAAGAAGCTAAACGTTCTGGCATTGGATATTTCATCTTTAAACTGCGAAATGCTTTTCATGGTTGCATTTTGAGTACCTAGTACTTTGGTTCCAAAATCAACCATTGCAGTAATTTGATAATCATCACAAGGCATCACCAAAATCTCACTACCAGTCGCTTCGTCAGAATATGAAATTACCTCTTTAACCACATAATACTTGCGTTCGGCATCTTGTTCTATGATGCCCGCTTTTTCTATGGCTTCAATAAAATATTTGGAAGAACCATCCATAATGGGTGGCTCTGAAGCGTTCAATTCAATAATCACATTGTCTACATCCAAACCCACAAAAGCAGCCAAAACGTGTTCTGAGGTTTGAATCTTAACGCCCAATTTTTCTAAATTGGTGCCGCGTTGGGTGTTTACTACATAATTGGCATCGGCCTCAATGATGGGTTGACCCTCTAAATCTACTCGTACAAAGGTAAAACCATTATTAATCGGAGCCGGCTTGAATGTCATGGTTACTTCTTTTCCAGTGTGTAAACCCACACCTGAAAGAGTAACCTCTGATTGTATGGTTGTTTGCTTAACCATTCTGCTTGTTTTTAGTATTTATATTCGTTTTTATTGCTTCAAATTCGTTGATGATCTTGGGTAAATTTTTGAAATGCACATACGATTTGCTGTAATCGTTATACGTAAATGCTGGACTTCCTTGTAAAATCTCACCATCTTTCACGTTACGACCCACACCCGACTGTGCTTGAATGCGCACATTGTTTCCAACGGTAATGTGTCCAGCAAATCCAACTTGACCGCCTATTACGCAGTTTTTTCCAATTTTGGTTGATCCCGCAATTCCGGTTTGAGCTGCAATTACGGTGTCCTCACCAATTTCAACATTGTGTGCAATTTGAATTTGATTGTCTAATTTGACTCCTTTTCGGATAATGGTTGATCCCATTGTAGCCCGATCAATGGTTGTTGAAGCACCCACTTCAACTTGTTCTTCTAAAATTACATTGCCAATTTGAGGAATTTTGCTGTAGCTGCCATCTTTTTCTGGAGCAAATCCAAAGCCATCGGCACCTACAACTGCATTAGAATGAATCACACAGCCGTTACCAATTAAACAATCGTGGTATACTTTGGCGCCAGAAAACAAAGTCACGTCATCACCCAGCACTACATTATCACCCACGTAACAATTGGGGTAAATTTTTACATTGTTTCCCATCTGCACATTGGTTCCTATATAACTGAAACTACCCAAATAAAAACCCTCGCCATAGGTGCTTTTATCCGAAATTACAGATGGTTGTTCAATGCCATTTTTGCTGCCTTTTCGGGCTTGGTCATAAAACTGCAACAATTTAGTAAAGGCCAAATAGGCATCTTCTACCTTAATCATCGTGGTATTTATTGGTGCTTCGGGCTCAAAACTCGCATTAACAATGGTAACGGTTGCTTGCGTAGTATAAATGTAGTTGGCGTATTTGGGATTGGATAAAAAAGTAAGTGAACCGGTAGAACCTTCTTCAATTTTAGAAAGTGTAGAAACTGTTGCGTTGGGATCTCCCACTACATCGCCTTCTAATATTGCCGCTATTTGTGCTGCTGTAAATTTCATTTATTTGGTTCTTACCGCCTCAGTAAATCAACTTAAAACGGGTGTTGATAGGAGCTTTGCGAATAAATCGAGCTCATTTTTTAAACGTGACAAAAATATAAAAATTTGATTTTAAATAGCCGTTTTACAGCAGTTGTTTTGGAAAACAGAGGTAATATTTTGTAACGGGTTTAGCCAAGGCTTTTAAATTGAGTTGATCAGACACTTCAATTACCTCTTCGATGGTTTTGTCCTTTTTTAAAATCTGGATGGGTTCGGAGGTATTGTTGTAGGCTTGATTTTTAATTTTACCCTTATAAATAAAATAATTGCACTCCTCTAGGCTTAAATTATACAAGGAAGAAAGTTGATTTTTGTAGCCCAGTACGGTTTCAATTGAAAATTTATCCGCACTCAATTTAATTTTTAATAAATCGCGATTGATGATCATTTTGCTCAACGTACTCAGGATAAAATCGTCGTGAAATTGCCATGATTTTAAAGCACTAATCACATCATAATCATCTAGTTGGGCAAACTGACTTAATACTTCTTCATTAAATGCAGCCATCGGAATGGACTGCTTCATGAAATACTGCAACGGCTTGCTTGCCTCTACCGAAACGCCTTTTTGCATCAACACTTTGGCGCGTTTTAATGTTTTGGTGAGCATCAACTCTGCCACCAAACTGGTTTTATGCAAATAGGCTTGCCAATACATTAATCGGCGGGCCATCAAGAATTTCTCAATCGAGTAAATGCCTTTTTCTTCGAGCACCAGTACATCGTCAACCACGTGCATCATTTGTATCAAGCGGTCAGAGCTGATGGTTCCCTCAGTCACACCCGAATAAAAACTATCGCGATTCAAGTAATCCATGCGGTCCATATCCAACTGACTAGAAATGAGTTGATGTAAGAATCTACGCGAATAATTGCCTTTAAAAACCTCAATTGCCAAACTTAATTGACCATCAAAAAGTTCATTCAATCGCTCCATAAACAAAAGCGAAATGGATTCATGATTAACCTCTTCTACAATTGAATGTTCCAAGGCGTGCGAAAAAGGTCCGTGGCCAATATCATGCAACAAAATGGCGATATACAAGGCGTTTTCTTCTTCTTTTGAAATGATTACTCCCTTAAATCGCAATACTTCAACCGCTTTTTGCATGAGATGCATGCTGCCAATGGCATGATGAAATCGCGTATGGTGTGCACCCGGATAGACCAGATAAGATAATCCCATTTGCGAGATGCGACGTAAGCGTTGAAAATACGGATGTTGTATCAAATCAAACAGCAAAGGGCTGGGCACAGAAATGAATCCGTAAATCGGGTCATTAAATAATTTTAACTTATTGATGGTAGACAAATCAAAAGTAATTTAGTGGGACAAATATACAAGACCTAATACTAAAAAAGGCTTTCTATTCAAGATAAAAAGCCTTTTGTGTTTACCAAATAACTACTCTACTGCTATTGGGTTGATACATAGGGTCACCTGGTTTGATGCCAAAGGTTTTGTAAAACTCGGGCATATTGCTAAGTGGACCATTGATGCGGAATTTAGCTGGCGCATGAACATCAACCATAATTTGCTGAGCCAAGGCCTCTTTTTTAATATTCACCATCCAGGCATACGCATAGGCCAAGAAATAACGCTGTTTTGGATTTAATCCCGAAATAAGCTGGTTTGATTTATACTGTTTAGTTTTCTTAAATGCCTCATACCCCATAATTACACCACCCAAATCGGCTATGTTTTCGCCCTGTGTTGCGTCGCCATTTAGGTGTTTGTCACCCAATACAGTGTAGGCATTAAATTGATTGACAATGCGTTTGGTTTTGGCCTGAAATTTTGCTAAATCAGCATCGGTCCACCAATTGTTAAGATTACCTTTTTCATCATATTGACTTCCTTGGTCGTCAAATCCGTGGGTAATTTCGTGACCAAAGGTTGATCCACCAATAATGCCATATAAAATAGCGTCATCGGGCATACGGCCTTCAAATCCGGGTACAATGATGTTGCAAGCCGGCACTACAATTTCATTGTTGCTTGGGTTGTAATACGCGTTGTACGTTTGCGGTGTCATCACCCATTCGTTGCGATCAACTGGTTTGCCAAATTTGGCAATCATTTGGTTGTATTCCCAGGTATTGGCGCGTTTCACATTATGACAATACGAATTGCGGTCTATACGAAGGGCAGATAAGTCTTTCCATTGGTCGGGATAGCCCACCTTCATTACTATTTTATTGAGTTTATTCAACGCTTTCACCTTGGTTGTTTCGCTCATCCAGTCTAATTTTTTGATGCGCTCGGCATAGACGTCACGAATTGAATTTCCAATTTCAAGCAGTTTTTCTTTTGATCCTTTAGGCAAATATTCGGCTACATATACCTGACCTATCAATTCGCCTAAGGATGAATTAGTTTGGTTGACCACGCGCTTCCATCTTGGTTTTTGCTTATCAACTCCTTTCATTACCGTAGAGAAAAAGCGAAAATCTTCTTGTGCAATTGCATGTGTAAGGTAGGGTGCATAGCATGAGATAAGGTTCCATTTGAGGTAGGTTTTCCAATCTTCGACTGAAAATTGAACCAACAAATGATCGAGGTTTTTATAAAATTCTGGTTGCCCTACAATCACGCTGTCGGCTTTGGTAATTCCCATGAGCGGAAACAAATCAACCCACGCTACTGTGGGTGATAATTGCTGAAATTCTTTGATGGACATTTTGTGGTAATTGGCATTTGGATCACGTAAATCCTCTAATTTTCTGGACACCTTTGCTACCGCTGTTTCCAAAGCAAGTACCCGGTTGGCACTTTGTTGCGCTTGTTCGGGAGATTGACCAGTGAGCGTAAACATCTTGGCCACATGTTTTGGAAATTCTTTGCGAATAACCACTGTTTCTGGATCAGTATTGAAATAGTAATCGCGGTTGCCCAACGACAGGCCACCTTGACTCATGAATAAAGCGTTCTTTGTACTGATTTTGTCGTCTTGTGCCACATAAAAAGTAAAACCGGGCTGCATGCCCAAACGGTGTAAAAAGGCAAAAGTTTGAACCACTTGTCCAAAATTGGTGCAGGCGTTGATGATTTTTAATTCAGATTGAATGGGTTGTATTCCCATACGTTCAATCTGTAAACTATCCATGCCCGAAGCATAAAAATCACCTATCTTTTGTTTGTTGCTTCCTCTAGTTGATTTCGTCGCAGCTGAGCTTTCGCATATTTTTTTAATCTGACTATTGATGGTGTCATTGATTAACTGAAATATACCGTTGCTGGACTCGGTTGATTGAATAGGGTTTTGTTTAAACCAACCGCCATTGGCATACTGGAAAAAATCGGATGCAGGATTGGCTGTTGTATCGCGGTGCGTGAGCAAGGGATCGGGATAATGGGTTTCTTTTTGATTACAAGAAAAAGCCAAAGTGGCTACTAAAATTAAGCTTGAAAGTTGTAGTATTCTCATGAATTTTATTACTATATTAATTTGATTTTAAATGGATTAAATTGGTTTATATCAATCTTGGTTTTCGATCATTTTGTACGCATCAATTACCTTTTTAACCAAGCGATGACGCACAATGTCTTTGTCATCCAAATAGATGATTCCTATGCCTTCAATATCCTTTAAAACCAATAAAGCTTCTTTCAAACCCGAAATGGTTCTGCGTGGCAAATCAACTTGGCCCGGATCGCCGGTAATCATGAATTTTGCATTTTTTCCCATCCGCGTCAAAAACATTTTCATTTGGGAATGGGTTGTGTTTTGGGCTTCATCCAAAATCACAAACGCATTATCCAATGTTCGTCCACGCATAAATGCCAAAGGAGCAATTTGAATAATGCCTTTCAAAATATAATCTTCTAGCGATGTTGGCGGCAACATGTCGCGCAACGCATCATACAAGGGCTGCATATACGGATCTAATTTTTCTTTCATGTCACCGGGTAAAAAACCCAGATTCTCCCCGGCTTCAACTGCAGGTCGCGTAAGGATAATGCGTTTTACTTGTTTTTCTTTTAAAGCCTTTACCGCCAATGCCACTCCCGTATACGTTTTTCCTGTTCCGGCAGGCCCAACTGCAAACACCATGTCGTTTTTATGAACGGTATCAACCAACAATTGCTGATTGGGCGTCATGGCTTTAATGAGTTTTCCTCCTATACCATGCACCAATATTTTATCATGGTCAGGCATGCGTTGTTCGTCTTGGGTATTGCTTTTAATTACGCGGTCGATTACATTTTGATCAATGCGATTGTAGCGGGTAAAATGCTGCATCAATCGTTGAAAACGTACCTCGAATTCGTCTAAAATTTCTTTTTCGCCATAGGCTTTCAAAATCGATCCTCGGGCTACTATTTTTAGCTTTGGATAGTATTTTTTTATGGTTTCGAGATGGGAATCATGGTCGCCCCAAAATTCTTTGGGTGCAATTTCGTTGAGGTCAATAATGCGTTCGTTCAAATGGAGGTAGAATTTAATTAAAAAAATTAGCTATATATTGCTAGCTTTGCATTCAAAATTAGGGAGTTTTTAGTTCCATCTGTTTTTTATTTATAAACATTTTTATGTCAATAATTACCCTTACCACCGACTACGGCTTAAAAGATCATTTTGTGGGCGCTTTAAAGGGTAAAATATATTCCGAATATCCAGAAGCAAGGGTAATTGACATTTCACACAACATCGATCCGTTTAACACAGTAGAAGCCAGTTACATCATTCATGCTGCTTACGCCAATTTCCCCAAAGGAAGTGTGCATATTATAGGTGTTGATGCCGAATTAACCCGTGAAAATCAGCATATTGCATTGCAATGGAACGATCATTTTTTTGTGTGTGCCGACAATGGCATATTGAGTATATTGATTCAAAAAATTGTGCCTCAAAAAATAGTCGCCATTAACATTCACCCCCAAATGCACACCGACGCCTCCGATTTGGATGTATTTATACGAGTAGGCTGTCATTTGGCAAAAGGTGGTTCCTTAAACGTGGTGGGCCAAGAAATAAGTACCCTCAAGCAAGTGACCGAATTACAGCCGGTTGTGTCAGCCGATAAAAAATCAATCAAAGGTTATGTTATTTATATTGATCATTTTGGAAATATTGTAACCAACATTACCAAGACACTGTTTCACGAGGTGGGTAAAGGCAGGAGTTTCGAAATCCCTTTGTTTCAATCTACTGCAAATCAACCACTAACCAACCGTAAAAATTCGTTGCCCATAAAATCCATTGAGAACAAATATTCGGACATTGCCAAAAATGACAACTACAACATAAAAAATTACGAGGGTTCAAAACTGGCATTGTTTAATGAAGCGGGCTTCCTTGAAATTGCATTGTTTAGAAGCAACCCCTCCAAAGTGGGCAGTGCATCCTCGCTTTTGGGGATCAATTACCAAGATGCCATTCAAGTAAATTTTATATCCTAAACAACTTGTCAACTAACTTTACGTTTCAACTGATAAACAAAATTCGAATTAAATGAAATCAATTCTTCTGCGCGAGATTAACTCATTTTTTGGTTCTCCAATTGGTTACTTGGTTATCGCCTTGTTTTTAGTGTTTAATGGCCTGTTTTTATGGGTATTTAACGGCGATTACAATTTGCTTAACAGTGGATTCGCCGATATGACTCCTTTTTTTACTTTAGCACCATGGATTCTGCTTTTTTTAATTCCTGCTGTAACCATGCGCAGTTTCTCGGACGAAAAAAAACAAGGCACTCTAGAGCTTTTACTAACTCGACCCATTTCGATTTGGGATATTGTGTTGGGTAAATTTCTTGGGGCTATGTGCTTAATTGTTTTGGCTATTCTACCTACCCTAATTTATGTGTACGTGCTTACTATACTTGGTTTTCCAGTAGGCAATATTGATTTGGGAAGCACCCTGGGCTCCTATTTTGGCTTATTGTTTTTGGTTGCGGCCTATACTGCAATTGGTATTTGCACTTCTACCCTCACTGAAAATCAAATTGTGGCTTTTATCCTCTCGGTGTGTATATGTTTTTTGTTTTATTTCGCCTTTGATGGATTAGCAACCTATTTTATTTCTTTTGAAAACATGCTGGGTTATCTTGGCATGAATAGTCACTTTAAAAGCATGGGGCGAGGTGTAATTGATACAAGAGATGTGCTCTATTTTATTAGCTTGACCTATGTGTTTTTAGCCGTAACTGTATACCAACTTAAATCTGTACGCCACTAATGAATTTTACTTGGAAACCCACTCACAAAAAATCGCTTGTTGTATTTCTTGCGATTGCTTTAATTAACATCTTAGGGAATTTTTTCTTTTACCGTATTGATTTAACGCAAGATAAACGCTACACCTTATCTGAAACGTCTTTAAAATTAGCCAAAGAAATCGATGAACCCCTCCAAATAGAAGTATTTTTAAAAGGCAACTTTCCGGGCGAATTTAAAAAATTACAGGCCGAAACCCAGCAATTACTAGAAGAGTTCAAGGCCTACAACAACAATATTACATTTCAATTTATCAATCCACTGGCTGATGATGAGGCCCGCGATACCATTATGGCGGCGTTCATTTCTAAGGGGATGTTACCGGTAAATGTTACACTAACCGATAAAGGAAAACAAAGCCAAGAGGTTGCATTTCCATGGGCTTTAGCAACCTACAAAGGCCAATCGGTAAAAGTGCCTCTACTCAAAAACAACATGGGCGCTAGTACAGCCGAAAAAGTCGTGAGTTCAGTGCAGCATTTGGAATATGCCTTTGCCAATGCGTTTAACACCGTGATTAAACCCAAACAAAAAAAGATTGCAGTTATTAAAGGAAATGGAGAGTTGCATGATTTATTGATGGCCGATTTCATTAAACAAGTGCGCGAAAATTATTTTATTGGCACCTTCACGCTAGATTCAGTGGCAAAAAAACCAGTTGAAAGTTTGTCATTTCTGTCTAAATATGATTTAGCTATTATAGCCAAACCAACCGAGGCATTTAGTGAAGCTGAAAAACTAGTTTTGGACCAATATATTATGCAAGGTGGAAAAACAATGTGGTTAATAGACCAAGTAAACATTGACATGGACAGTTTATACAACCCGGCTGGATCGTCATTGGCTTATCCGTTTGATTTGAATGTGAATGATCTGTTTTTTAAATATGGCATTCGTATCAATCCAACATTGATTAAAGATGTAATGGCAACCCCAATTGCTCTTGCCACGGGCGAAAAAGGTTCGGGCACACAATATACCGAATACCCTTGGTTATTTAATCCTTTAATTTTTTCGGATTCCAAACACCCCATCGTATCGAATATGGATGGCGTTAAATTTCAGTTTGCAAACGGAATGGAACTCCTTAGCAATGACATAAAAAAAACAACTTTACTCCACTCATCACCCTATTCTAAATCGGTTGGCACACCTGTTCAAGTAAGTTTAAACATGGTAAACGAACGACCTGAACAAGTCGAATTTACAGGCAAAGGACAAATACCAGTGGCCGTATTACTGGAAGGTCGTTTTCATTCTATGTATGAAAACAGGGTGTTGCCGTTTGAAACAAAAAATTATCAAAAAATTGGAATATCAAACAAAATGATCGTGGTTTCAGACGGTGATGTGATTCGAAATCAATTGGATAAAGAATACCAGCCCTTGGAGTTGGGTTACGACAAATGGACCAATAAATTATATGCAAACAAAGAGTTTATGCTCAATTGCGTCAATTACCTGTTGGATGATTCTGGACTTATTAACATTCGAAATAAATCGGTTGAACTTCCCCTCTTGGATCAAGAAAAAGTCTATGCCAATTATACTGCAAGCCAAGTGTTAACTATTGGATTACCATTACTCCTATTAGCCATATTTGGCTTAGTATTCACCGTTTTACGCAAACGCAGATTTGGTAAGTAATGTTAATAAAATTCTTTTTGATATTTGGCTGATTAAGATATATTTGTACAACTCTAGTTTCCCTTTATTTATAAAGAAAAACTGCCCACTTAAAAAATAAGAAAATGAAATTTATTGTATCCAGTTCGTATTTGTTAAAACAACTTCAAGTATTAGGAAGTGTAATTAACAGCAACAACACGCTTCCAATATTAGATAATTTTTTGTTTGAATTGAACAGCAAAAAACTGACTGTATCGGCCTCCGATCTAGAAACGACTATGTCGGCTACTTTGGAGATTGATTCAACCAGCAAAGGAAGCGTAGCCGTTCCCGCGAAATTGCTACTGGAAATCCTTAAAACCTTCCCTGAACAACCCTTAACCTTTACCGTTGAGGAAAACAGCACGATTGAAATAAGCTCAAATTCTGGAAAATATGCCTTGGCTTATGCGCCAGGTGAAGAATTTCCAAAAGCAGTTAGCATAGAAAATCCATCTACCACTTTAGTTCCTGCTGATGTTTTAGCCACAGCAGTAAGTAAAACCATTTTTGCAGCCGGAAACGACGATTTGCGTCCGGTGATGTCGGGGGTATTTTTTCAATTTTCTCCTGAGGGCTTAACCTTTGTTGCGACAGATGCACACAAATTAGTAAAGTATGCGCGTACCGATGTAAAAGCGTCGCAGGTAGCTGATTTCATTATGCCCAAAAAACCATTGACCATTTTAAAAAGCATCTTGGGCACCTCAGATGCCGAAGTGTCAATTGAATACAATGATTCCAACGCAACCTTCTCTTTTGACAATTACGTGTTGTTGTGTCGTTTAATTGACGGTAAATACCCGAATTATGAGGCAGTTATCCCAAAAGAAAACCCCAATAAATTGATTATCGATCGTACACAATTTTTAAATTCTGTACGTCGTGTAGCCATTTTCTCTAATAAAACAACCCACCAAATTCGTTTAAAAATAGCTGGTGCCGAACTCAATATTTCAGCCGAAGACATTGACTACTCAAATAAAGCAGAGGAGCGTCTTACATGTGATTACCAAGGCGACGACATGCAAATTGGATTCAACTCGCGTTTCTTGACTGAGATGCTTACCAACTTGCAATCGGATATGATTTTACTTGAAATGTCATTGCCAAATCGTGCAGGAATTTTAACGCCTGTTGATGGTTTAGACGAAGGCGAAACCGTTACCATGTTGGTAATGCCGGTAATGCTTAACAGCTAAATCTACCGCTACCATACAAAAGCCGTCAACCCAATGGAACTGGCGGCTTTTTTATTTCATGTAGTCTTGTAATTCGATTGACTTAACTAACTATCTTGATCCAAAACAATAAAAAATGATTCCAAATGATACCATAGTGGCCTTGGCTACACCTTCTGGAGCGGGTGCCATTGCGGTTATTCGATTGTCGGGCGAACAAGCCATTACACTTGCCGAATCTATTTTTGAATCAAAATCCCATAAAAAACTAAGCAACCAAAAATCCCACACCATGCATTTGGGAGTCATCAAAGATGGAAATCGAACGCTAGATGAAGTGTTGGTTTCTATTTTTAAAGGACCTCATTCGTATACAGGTGAAAACACGGTAGAAATTTCATGTCATGGTTCACTGTTTATTCAACAGCAAATTATACAGTTGGCATTGAGAAATGGGTGTCGCATGGCCGATCCGGGCGAATTTACCTTACGTGCTTTTTTAAATGGGAAGATTGATTTATCTCAGGCTGAAGCAGTTGCCGATTTAATTTCCTCGACCAACGAAGCCAGTCATCAATTGGCCATACAGCAAATGCGTGGCGGATTTTCAAACGAATTACAAAAGCTCCGTACCGAATTACTCAATTTTGCTTCTTTGATTGAACTCGAATTGGATTTTGCCGAAGAAGATGTAGCATTTGCAGACCGAACCGAGTTTAGTGCTTTAATTACCCGGATCGCCTTAGTTTTAAAACGCCTAATTGATTCGTTTGCAGTAGGAAACGTAATTAAAAATGGTATTCCAGTTGCCATTGTGGGCGAACCCAATGTGGGAAAATCTACTTTACTGAATGCGCTACTCAACGAAGAACGCGCAATTGTATCAGCCATAGCTGGAACTACTCGTGACACCATAGAAGACGAGTTGGTAATTGACGGAATAGGATTTCGATTTATAGACACAGCCGGTATACGCCAAACCACCGATGAAGTGGAATCAATTGGAATCCAAAAAACTTTTGAGAAAATAGAGTTGGCACAGGTTGTTTTGTATATGTTTGAAAGTTTCAAGTTTCAGGTTTCAGGTTTTGCGTATAAAACAGAAATAGAAAAATTAATGCAGGATTACCCCAATAAAAAAGTGGTCGTGGTAATCAATAAAATTGATTTAATTACAGCTGCTCAAATACAAGATATTCAACAACAAATGGCTAGTATTGCTGTATCACCAATTCTGTTATCGGCTAAAAACAAATTGGGCGTTGACGAACTAAAAAACCAATTGCTTGCCCTTGTCAATACCGGCGCTTTGCGCAACAACGAAACCATCGTAACCAACACGCGCCATTACGATGCCTTGCTGAAAGCCTTGGATGAAATTCAAAAAGTACAAAACGGCATCGAAACCAATCTTCCCAGCGACCTCATGGCTATTGACATTCGCGAAGCCCTCTATCAATTTGGCCTCATTACCGGGCAAGTAAGCAACGACGAGTTATTGGGCAATATTTTTGCGAATTTTTGCATCGGGAAATAGTTCACTGTTTTCGGTTCACTGTTAAACATAAAAAAACCGGATCTAGTAAATCCGGTTTTTTTATTTTCTTACTTCCAACCTCCTCCGAGGTCTCGGTATACTTGTACCGTTGCGTTGAGTTGTTCCTTTTTGGTTTCTACCAATTCCAATTGGGCTTCTAAGGCATCTCTTTGCGTCATTAATACTTCAAAATAATCTACTCTTGCTGCTGCAAATAAATCAGTAGAAGCTGAAATCGAACGATTTAATGCCTCAACTTGTTGCGATTTCAACTGGTAACTTTTTTCTAAATTACTAATTTTAGACAATTGATTGGAAACTTCCATATAGGCATTCAAAATTGTACGTTGGTAATTGTACAAAGCCTGTATTTGTCTAGCATTGGCATTTTTAAATTCGGCTTTTATTGCATTTCTATTAATTAACGGCGCAGCAAGATCTCCTGCAAACGAATATAATAAAGATTCTGGGGTGCTAAATAAATACTTGGTTCTAAATGCTTGCACACCATAAGAAGCAGATATACCAACAGAAGGATAAAATTCGGCACGAGCTACCTGAACATCCAATTTAGCGGCAGCTAAATCTAATTCGGCTTGCTTTATATCTGGACGATTGGCCAACAACTGAGCTGGAATTCCTGCTTGTATACTTGGTGCTTGAATTGTGTATAAAGCTACATTATCTCTGGGTATAGCTACTGGATATCTTCCTAACAAGAAATTAATTTTGTTTTCGGTTTCTTTTATGGATTGTAGTAAATCAAATTCTCTGTGTTGTGAGGACAAAACCTCTGCTTTAAATTTCTGAACGGCCAATTCAGTAGCTCTTGCCGCCTCTTTTTGTGCTTGTACAATTTCTAGTGCATTTTTCTGTAAAGCAATGTTTTGTCGGACAATTTCTAACTGACTGTCATACGATTTCAATTCAAAATATGATTTGGCAATTTCAGAAATCAAATTAGTGATGACAAAGTTCTTTCCTTCAATAGAAGCTAAATATCGAGATATCGCTGCTTTTTTGGCTGATCGTAGTTTTTTCCATACATCAATTTCCCAATGCGCATAAGCAGCCAACCTAAAATCGGTTAAGGGTTCTGGAAATTCCATACCAGGCATTATTTCGGTCGAGGCATCGCCCGCACCTTGACTGGTGTATCGTCCTACTTTTTCAACACCCGCTCCAGCACCAATTCCAACCGAAGGAAGCAATTCGCCTTTGCGTACGCGAATATCGTTTTTGGCCATTTCAACCTCTTGTAGGGTAATTAATAATTCTTGGTTATGTACCAAGGCCGTATCTATTAATTGAACGAGGTAGGGATCTTTAAAATAATTTTTCCATTTAACCGCAGACATATTCACCGTGTCTGAACTCTTTTGATAGGTTTCTGGAAGCGATGAATTGGCAACTACCGCCGATGAAACAGCAGGCAATTTACATCCAATTAACAACAAACAAACTGCTGTTGTTATCGCATAACTTGTGATTTTATATTTATACATTGTGATCAATTTCTTCGGTTAATGGATTTTCTTCTTCGTGTTTAACCAGGATATATTTTTCTGCTATTTTCCCGAATATGTAATACAAGCCTGGAATCAATAAAACACCAAATACAGTTCCGATAAGCATCCCTCCTGCTGCTGCTGAACCAATGGTTCGGTTGCCTATTTTTCCTGGGCCAGTAGCAAATACTAATGGAATTAACCCTGCAATAAAGGCAAAAGAGGTCATTAAAATAGGACGGAATCTTACTACAGAACCTTCAATAGCCGCTTGCAATACGCTAAATCCGGCTCGGTGCTTTTGAGCTGCAAATTCGACAATCAATACCGCATTTTTTCCTAAAAGTCCGATGAGCATTACCATCGCTACTTGTGCATAAATATTATTTTCTAAGCCAAATAATTTAATGAATAAAAAGGCTCCAAAAACTCCAGCAGCAAGGGATAAGATTACGGTAAATGGCAAAATGAAACTTTCGTATTGTGCAGCCAAGATTAAATACACAAAACCCAAACAAATTAGAAAGATGTAAATTGCTTCGTTTCCACGACCCACTTCGTCTTTCGAAATACCAGCCCAGTCAATGCCATACCCTCTTGGTAAGGATTTTTCGGCAACTTCATTGATGGCTTTAATCGCTTCTCCACTACTATAACCCGGTGCTGCTTGTCCACTTATTTCAGAAGCATTATACATGTTTTGACGCGTAATTTCAGACAATCCGTATACTTTATCTAATTTCATAAAGGCCGAAAAAGGAACCATCTCGTCTCGGTTATTTTTTACGTATAATTTCAAAATGTCTTGTGGTAAGGCACGGTATTCCGGAGAGGCTTGAACCATAACTTTGTACTGTCTTCCGAACTTGATAAAACTAATCTCGTAGTTACTTCCGATGAGCGTTGAAAGTGTATTGGTTGCATTTTCAATAGTTACCCCTTTTTGTTGGGCAATATCATTATCTATATGCAACAAATATTGTGGGAAACTTGCACTATAAAAGGTAAATACCGAGGATAATTCGGGTCGTTTGTTGAGTTCTTTTACAAAATCATTACTCACTGTTTCCATTTTTTTGAAATCACCTGAACCTGCTTTATCCAGTAAACGCAATTCAAATCCACCCGCTGCCCCATATCCCGGAACCGCTGGGGGTTGAAAAAATTCAATTGTGGCTCCCGAAATATCTTTAGATTTTTCTTCTAATTCATCAATTACTTCTTGCGATGATTTGTTTCGTTCGTCCCAACTTTTTAAATTGATTAAACAGGTTCCCGAGTTTGCTCCTGTTCCTTCTGTTAGAATTTCATAACCCGCCAAAGACGAAACTGATTTTACGTCCTGTATCCCTTCGGCAATTTTTTGTAAATGCTCAGATATTTGATTGGTACGTTCTAAAGTAGACCCTGGTGGGGTTTGAATAACGGCATAAAACATTCCTTGATCTTCATTGGGTATAAACCCAGAGGGCACACTTGAATTTAACAACCAAGTTCCAACACAAAATGCGGTCAATAAAGCGAATGTAACAACCCTTCTGTTTACAATAGCGCCTAATAGTGTGCGGTATCTTTCTGATAATCCATTAAACCAGGTATTGAAACGATCAACAATTTTATTAATTACCGTTTTCTTTTTGGGTTGGCCATGGGTATTTTTTAGCATCATGGCACATAACGCAGGAGTCAATGTCAACGCCACAACTCCAGAAAGGACAATTGAGGTGGCCATGGTAATGGAAAACTGACGGTAAAAAATACCTACAGGTCCCGACATGAAAGCTACTGGAATGAAAACTGCAGCCATAACAAAAGTAATTGCGATAATTGCTCCACTCACTTCATGCATAGCTTCTTTGGTCGCTTTGCTTGGATTTAGGTTTTGGGTTTCCATTTTAAAATGGACAGCTTCTATTACCACAATGGCATTATCTACTACAATCCCAATAGCCAAAACCAAGGCAAACAAAGTAATTAAGTTCAAGGTTATTCCAAAAAACTGCATAATCATAAATGTCCCGATTAGGGAAACAGGTACAGCAATAGCAGGAATCAAGGTCGATCGCCAATCACCCAAAAACAAGAACACCACCAATCCAACCAACAAAAATGCTTCAATTAGTGTGTGAATTACTTTTTCTATCGAGGCATCCAAAAATTTGGAAACGTCATAACTAATTTCATATTCCATCCCCTTTGGAAAGCTACTTGCCTTGATCTGGGCTAATTTTGCTTTGACGTCTTTAATAACCTTAGTAGCATTGCTTCCGTAGGATTGTTTGAGTACAATTGCGGCCGAAGGTCTGCCGTTCAAATTGGAGTAAATGTCATACATTGAAGTTCCAAACTCAATAGACGCGACGTCTTTTAGTCGAAGTATTTCTCCTTCTGAAGTCGCTCGTAAAACGATATTATCATATTGTTCTTTGGTAGTAAAACGTCCGGGATATTTTAGCACATATTCAAATGCTTGCGAACGTTTACCGGAACTCTCACCTGTTTTTCCTGGTGATGCTTCTAGACTTTGCTGACTTAACGCCTCCATAATCTCCTCTGCCGAAATTTTGTAGGCCAACATTCGATCGGGTTTCAGCCAAATACGCATAGCATATTCACGATTTCCTAAAATATCTGCCACACCTACTCCATCTACACGTTTTAATTCTGGTAAAATATTGATGTCTGCAAAATTGAATAAGAATTTTTGATCGGCATGTGGATCTGTACTATACAAATTGACATACATCAACATATTAGATTCTTCTCGGGTAATTTTAACTCCTTCGCGTACAACCAATGGCGGTAATTTATTTACTACTGATGCTACCCTGTTTTGTACATATAAAGAGGCTTGATTGGGATCTGTACCCAAATTAAAAATAACTTGTACGGTTGCTTCCCCATCATTTCCTGCATCTGAGGCCATATATTTCATACCTGGAACTCCATTGAGTGCTCGTTCTAACGGGATAATTACCGACTTAATCATCAACTCATTGTTGGCTCCAGGGTATTCAACTTTTACATTAACTTTTGGTGGTGAAATAGATGGAAACTGAGTTACTGGCAATTGAACCAAAGCCAACACGCCCAATAAGACAATCATGAGTGAAATCACAATTGATAATACGGGTCTTTGAATAAATTTAGTAAACATAAACTTTAATTTTTTTGAGGATAATAATTACTCTGCTTTCAATCTTAAATGAGCCAAAACATCTTCAGGTTTTTGAAACGTATATGTAATTTTATCGTTGTCTTTGGCTTTCTGTACTCCTTCTAATATAATTTTATCCGAAGCAGTAATGCCTCCGTTCACCACATACAAATCAGGTAGAGCTCCTGTAATTGTAACTTCACGCGATTGTACTACGTTTTTGGCATCTACAACAAAAACATATTGTTTATCTTGAATTTCGTAAGTAGATTTTTGGGGAATTACCAATGCATTTCGTAAAGGAACGGTTAGCTGCACTTTTCCGGTTTGCCCGTTTTTAAGTAATTTATCCGAGTTTGGAAAACTAGCTCGAAAAGCAATATTACCTGTTTCGTTATTAAATTCACTTTCTATTACTTCTACCTTTCCTTTGTATTTAAATGGTTGATTATTTGCCAATACTAAAGTTACCGTATTGCTCCCTCTTCCTTTGATGTTGGTTTGGTAATCTAAATACTCGGGCTCGGTTACATTAAAATAGGCATATACTTTGCTGTTGTCGGATAAAGAGGTTAGCAATTCCCCTTCGTCAATTAAGCTTCCTAATTTTTTTGGAATTCGATCAATAGTTCCCGAAAAAGGTGCGCGAATTTCGGTGAATGACAGATGCAATTTGGCCAAGGCAACTTCGGCTTTGGCTCGATCAAATTTGGCCTGAGCAATAGCTTGTTCGTTTTTGGAAACGATATTTTTATCAGCCAAGTTTTTTGCATTTTGCCATTCAATTTCGGCTGCTTTTGCCTCGGCTTGTGCTCGCAATAATTCAGCTTCATACACCTTGGGCATAATTTTAAACAATACTTGGCCGGTTGTTACAAATTGACCTTCATCGACGTAAATATTTTGTAAATATCCTTTCTCTTGCGCACGCAATTCGATGTTTTTAACAGATCGAATTTGCGAAACATATTCTTTGGTAAAGGTGGTGTCTATTTGTGCTGCGTTGGTTACTACGTAGCTTACTTTTTCTTCTTTTTCTTCTTTTTTGTTGGAACAACTATTTAAAAACAACAAGGCAAATGCACTTGCTAAAAGGACAATTTTCTTCATAATTTGAATAAAATTTTAAGGAATTTAATAAGGTTAAATGCAGGGCATGCTAAATAAAAAATGCCATCAAAATCTACTATAAACAACAGTAGAAATCAACGACATACTAGATTGATTCGTAAATCAAATGCGCAATACGCGAAGGGAAATGTAAAAAGGAGTTGATCCGTTTTGCCTAAACTTATTGAGAGCTATTGTGGCACAGCTACTTATCTGTTTTGGTGTAATCGTAAAGAATTGATACAAATTACCAAAAACAGTACTTGAGATACTTTTAAGTTTATAGTAAGAACCAATTGTTATTTTTTTTTTAAACGAAAGGTCTTCTTCTGGATCAATATCCATAATATCAAAATCACTGATTAGTTGAAATGAATTGGATATCTTACTTTGTTTTAAACTAGAGTATTTAAACGATGTATTGGCGTTTGCAGAAGTAGTAGAACTAGCCAATACAATCGTTGCGAAGCAAAAGAGCAGTAAACAGGAAAATAAAAATTGTGAAACTGACTTCATAATTGTGCAAAAATAACCTAATTGACTATTTATATAAGTTAAAAAAAACTTATAAATAGTAAAAAAAAGAGTGAGATGGAGAAGGGTTTTGTTTTCGGTTAATTTTGATTTTAAAATTGAAAGATTGAAATGGCAACAATGTTGAAATTACAGTCAGCATCCTACAACCTAAACCCTACAACCTAACCCCTACCACCTAAAACCTACCTCCTTCTACAAAAATTTCACTATAAAAACCCTACATTTGCAGCTTTAAAAATTAGATATGAAAAAAATCGGCGAATACCGAAGCTTATTAGAAGTTGATCGATCGGTAACTTTAAAAGAATTAAAAACGATCTACCGCAATGCGATGAAGGACTGTCATCCCGACAAATTTCAAGGGGATGAAGCTGGTTTACAAGCAGCCGAAGAAAAAAGTAGAGCCATTATTGAAGCCTATCATTTTTTGGTGAGCATTAACCCCGAAACCATTCAAAGTGGCTTGGCCGAATACCAAGAAACCTGTGCTACGGCTACCATTGTAGATTACCGCTATGAAAATGTTCGTTTACACATCACTTTTTCAAACGGCAGTGTCTATGAATACATTTCGGTTCCCAAAGCCATCTACATAAAAATGGTCAATGCTGATTCACCCGGACGTTTTGCCAAAAGACATATCTTTACGCAGTATCCCTATCGAAAAGTGAGCAACCAAGAATAAATTTATTTTCTCATGTCTGCCGAATTACAAAAAATATTTCCTGAATTTTCAAAAGACCTCATAGAGGCCATCGATCATGCAGGCGTGATTCAGGAGTTTGAGGCAGGCGCCACTTTAATTCGCACCGGACAGTACATTAAAAGCACACTTTTGGTTACTCACGGTAAACTAAAAGTATACCGGGAAGACGATGATGGCAACGAATTTTTTATGTATTACTTACTGCCCGGTCAAGCCTGTGCCATTTCGTTAATTTGCGCTACCCGAAGCAAACAAAGCCAAGTTATGGCCAAAGCCATAGAAGACTCCGAAGTGCTCATGATTCCATTATCTTTAATGGATGTTTGGATGGGAACGTATAAAAATTGGTACGAATTTGTGATCAGTACCTACCGAAATCGTTTTGAAGAAATATTGGAAGTAGTTGATAATATTGCCTTTCGTGCCATGGACGAGCGACTTGAGTTTCATTTGAATCGAATTCGGGAAACAACAGGAACTAACGATTTAAAGCTCTCCCACCAAGAAATTGCTTCCGATTTAAATACCTCAAGAGAAGTAATTTCGAGGCTATTAAAAAAAATGGAACAACGCGGATTGGTAAAATTACACCGCAATCACATCGAATTACTGCATTAATTTTGATTTAGCATGGAACTATTTGGCTATTTCGCTTGCTTGTTTATTGGCATCACTTTAGGACTCATTGGAAGTGGCGGCGCGATATTGACTGTACCTATTTTGGTGTATTTATTTCACATCAAACCCGAACATGCAACCGGCTATTCTTTGTTTATAGTAGGGTTCACCTCTGGTATAGGTGCCATACGACATTATTTTATGGGCAATTTACAGCTAAAAACCGCAGTATATTTTGTAGTGCCTTCTACCACTATGTTGTTATTCACGCGCAAATATATCTTACCCAATATACCGGATCAGCTAGTTCAAATAGGTTCATTTAATTGCACCAAAGACTTGTTATTACTAATTTTATTTTCGGTACTGATGATCTTTGCGTCTATTTCAATGATTAGAAAATCGGCAGAACCCATTGAAAATCAAAAAGTAAATCCGTTTCAACTGAGTGTAATTGGATTTATTGTGGGCTGTGTGTCAGGCTTGTTGGGTGCTGGTGGCGGATTTTTGATTATTCCGAGTTTGTTGTTTTTTGGCAAACTAAGCATGAAACAAGCAGTAGGTACTTCTTTACTTATTATCACTACCGCTACCCTACTGGGATTTGCTGGCGATGTTTTACAAGGCCGTTCATTTGATTATACTTTATTAGCCAAAATCACAGCCTTGGCATTAGCTGGTTTGCTACTAGGAACTCAATTGTCTAAAAAAATGAACAGTGCACAACTCAAACCCATTTTTGGCTGGTTTATATTGAGCATGGGGATTTATATTATTATCAAGTCGGTTTTCTTTTCGAATTTGATGCAATAATATCCAATACTCACAACGTTACTATTTTTCCCTGAAATGTGTAACAAAAGTCACTTTGTGGGTTGTATATGCCTTTTACATTTGCAGCAGTAATCTTATAAAAAAACCCTACTATGTTTGACACTTTAAAAAATCTTTTTTCTTCAAATGGAAGCAATGCGCTTAAAGAAGTTCTAGTTGACGCCATGTTGGTAGATGTGCGTACCAAAGAAGAATTTAGCGACGGAAGCGTGAAAGGTGCAGTGAATATACCATTGGATCAGATTCAACAGCAAGCAGCCAAATTTAAGGGCAAGAAAAATATCATTGTATTTTGCAGAAGTGGCATGCGCAGCAGCCAAGCAAAATCTATCTTGGAACGAATGGGCGTGGCTAATGTTACCAATGGCGGAACTTGGCAAAACGTACAAAATCAACTTAATAAATAAACCTATGAAAAAAAATATGGGAACCTTTGATCGAATTATGCGACTAATCGTGGCTTTAGTTATTGGATTTTTATACTACAACGGTACAATCAATGGATTTATTGGCAATATAGCTGTAGTCCTTAGCGGTGTATTTGTACTCACAAGTTTGATTTCATTCTGTCCGCTTTACCTTCCATTTAAAATAAATACCCAAGAAAAAAAATAATGACTCCCAATGAAAATTGCTGCGTAGTAGCTTGCGAATCACCACTTGACCAAAACTATTGGGATGCACAATACCAAGCCCAGCAAACGGGTTGGGATTTGGGTTGCTGTTCGCCTGCTTTTCAAGCCTTGGTCAATCGAATTGAGAACAAAAACGCTGCTCTTTTAATTCCTGGTTGTGGTTCAAGCTACGAAACCGAATACTTACTAAGTCAAGGGTTTACCAACATTACTTTGCTTGATATTGCGCCAACCTTAGTAAATAATTTACAAGTTAAATTCGCAAAATTTCATCAAGTAAACGTTGTTTTAGGTGATTTTTTTGCGCACCAAAACCAGTACGATTATATTCTAGAACAAACTTTTTTTTGTGCACTTCCGCCTGCCTTGCGTGTGCAATACGTGGCAAAAATGCATGAATTACTAAAACCGAATGGCCAACTCATGGGCTTGCTTTTCGACACCACCTTTGAGGTGAGTCCGCCTTTTGGGGGTTCTAAAGACGAATACATTTCTTTATTTGAATCGGCGTTTACTCTTTTGAAATTAGACAAAACAACATTGTCAGTTCCCAAACGTTTGGGTAGTGAATTGGCGTTTCAGTTTCAAAAAAAAGGAGAAATACTAATTTCCACCTATCAATTTAAAGGTATTACTTGCATGGGTTGCAAAACGAGTGTGATGGAAAAATTTGCTGCAATTCCAACTGTATTATCGGCGCAAATGAATTTGGCCTTTGATTTTGTATTACTCACCAGTACAACACCCATAGCCCTTTCAGACTTGCAAGCGGCCATTGCCTATGATTCTGATTATCAACTCACACCGTTAAACTAAGATGAACTTTATACAAAACCTCACTAATAATTGGCATTTTATGCGTTGGCTTCGATTGGCCTTTGCTTTATTTTTATTTGAACAAGCTTATGAAACCAAGGAATATTTTTTAGTTGTTTTTGGTGGATTCTTTTTATTGCAAGCGATATTTAATTGGGGTTGTAGTCCCAACGGATGTTCAATACCAAAAAAATAAGACCATGAATCCCAAATTTCAAGAACTCATTCAAGGACAAAAACCTGTTTTGGTTGATTTCTATGCTACCTGGTGTGGACCGTGTACGCAATTGGCTCCTATTTTAAAACAAGTTAAAGATCAATTGGGAGATCGCATCAGCATCATTAAAATTGATGTCGATAAGAATCAAGAACTTGCGGCCTTTTACCAAGTGCGCGGGGTACCAACGATGCTTTTATTTCAAAACGGCAAACAACTGTGGCGACAATCGGGAGTAGTAAGCAAAGCAGTATTGATTCAACAAATACAAACCTTAACTCACTAAAATGAAAAATCTAATAGGAATAGTATTGTGTTGTATAACATTTACTGTGTCTGCTCAAGTAAATTTTGGTTATGAGTTGCAACTCACTCCAGTTGCCATTCCAAATTTGCCCGGATTACATTCGTATGCATTTGCACAATATGAAGGGAAATGGCTGGTACTTGGCGGAAGGAAAGATGGGTTACATGCCCGACAACCCTTTAATGCATTTCCACAAAACCAAAACAATACAATTATTTATCTAATTGATGTAGTAAACGCGAGTTACAGTTCCGCAGACATTACTAGTCTTCCGGTTGCTATACAAGAACAATTGCAATCTACAAACATGAACTTTTATCAAGATCAAAATACCCTTTATCTAGCTGGCGGTTACGGATACTCTGTGACAAATTCGAATCACATTACACACAATAAATTACTAGCAATTGATGTATCAGGGCTAAGTAATGCAATAATTGAAGGCAATCCCATCAACTCCTATTTTAAGCAATTGGTTGATGACAATATGGCTATTACCGGAGGGCAAATGGGAAAGATCGGTAATCGATTTTATTTGGTGGGCGGACATCGTTTTGACGGACGCTATAATCCAATGAATAACCCAACTTATACTCAAACCTATTCCAATCAAATTCGGAGTTTTGAAATAGAAAACACAACAGACAATTTTCAAATTCTCAATTACCAAACTCAAACTGACGCTTTACATTTGCACCGACGCGATTACAATTTGGTTCCTCAAGTTTTTCCTTCTGGCGAATTGGGCTACACCATTTCATCTGGGGTTTTTCAAACCAATGCTGATTTACCATTTCTATACCCCATCGATCTTACTTCAACTGGTTACACTCCGCAAACAGGGTTTAACCAATATCTAAGCAATTATCATTCAGGTAAAAGTGCTTTATATTCAGCTCAAAATAATGCAATGTATTCTCTTTTTTTTGGTGGAATGAGTCAATACCAATGGGTTAATAATACACTGATTCAGGATAATTTAGTGCCTTTTGTAAAAACCATCAGTTGTGTGGAGCGAAAAGCAAATGGGGACTTATTCGAAACAAAATTACCAGTTGAAATGCCCAATCTACATGGTGCAGGTGCCGAATTTATATACAACACCAATTTACCACACTATGAAAACGAAGTAATTAAGATGGATGAAATTACTGCAAATGAATTTGTAATTGGGTATTTATATGGCGGAATAAAAAGCAGTTCACAAAATCCGTTTAGCAGCAACCAAACCAGTTTAACCCAAGCCGAATCGGTAATCTATGAAGTGAAACTCACTAAAAATCCCGATTTAGGTTTGCCCGAACTAAACGGCAGTAATCCACTTTCGTTTGGCATTTTTCCCAATCCTATTGCTATATCCAATTGCGCTTTACAGTTTAATATACCTTATGCTGGACCGGTACACTATTTTTTGAGCTCAGTTGATGGTAAAATTATTGCAGAAGGTGATTTTAAATCGGCGCAAGCTGGGTTAAACCATGAAACTATACAAATTCCCGAAAACAATACAGAAATGTTGTTACTCACTTTGGTGTTTGATTCTAAATATTTTGCCACTCAAAAAGTGCTACGGGAATAATTTTAACGAAATAAGTAGAAAAATAAATATCACAACTCCTATATTTGTCTCACGAGTAATCAAAAAACCTTAAAATTATACCTTATGAAAAAAGCAGTATTAATGATGGCCTTAGTTGCGTTTACCTTTTCAACAGTTAATGCACAAGAGAAACCTAAAGCTGAAGCTAAAAAAGAATGTTCAACCGCTGAGAAAAAATCATGTGCAGCTGGTGAAAAAAAAGCAGGTTGTTGTGCTTCCAAAAAAGCGGACAAAAAAGACTAATTCTAATTTTAGATTTAAAATAAAAGTGTTTGAGCAATCAAGCACTTTTTTTTTGTGTGTGACATTAGTTACTGTATAACCATATTGAGCCGCTTACTTTTGACTCACTATTTTATACTATATTATGAAAAAACGCACACGAATTAGTTTAGTTGTCTTACTTGGTTTGCCTTTTGCAACCTTGGCGCAAGACACGATTGTAATTTCGCATGCTGAATTACTGCAAAAAGCAACAGAGAAAAACATTCAGCTCAAAATTGCCCAAAAAAATACGGAATCTGCCAAAGCAGATTTTCGTCAAACCAATGCGCTCTTTATGCCTTCAATATCGGCCAGTTATACCGGTATTTCTACAACCAATCCACTAATGGCTTTTGGTTCAAAACTAAACCAAGAAGTTTTGTCGGCTAGTGATTTTAATCCTGAATTGCTCAACAATCCAAACAAAACAAAAAATTTTGCAACTAAAATCGAAGTAATGCAACCGCTTTTAAATGCTGACGGTTGGTTAGGAAGAATTGCCGCCCAAAACAAAATGGATGCCTATGTTTTGCAACAAGGACGTTACCAAGAATACTTGATTTGGGAAACAAACAAGGCCTATAGCCAATTGCAACTGGCTTATAAAGCATTAGAAGTAGTACAAAAAGCCAAGCAAACAGCCACAATTAATTTACGAACTGTATCCCATTACTTCGCGCAAGGATTGATTCAAAAAACCGATGTTTTGGCCATGCAAATTCGTGTGAATGAAGTAGAAAATCAAGTTCAATTTGCTTTGAGTTCAGTTCAAAATGCCTCGGATTATTTGGCTTACTTGCTTGATGACAACACCAAAAAAAGCACCTACAAACCGGCAGATCAACTCGTACAAATCGAACAAACAAGTGAGACTATCATGCTAATTCCTGAATCACGAAAAGACATTCAAGCAGCAAGTAAATCGACTGAAGCCTATCAGGCAATGCACAAATCAAGTGTATTGCATTTATTGCCTAAACTTAATGCTTTTGGAAACTATGAATTATATGACACCGAATTATTAGGAACAAAAGCAAAGGGATATACAATTGGTGCACAATTATCTTGGTCGGTATTTGATGGCTACTCAAGTATTGGGAAAATGCAAAAAGCCAAAGCCGAAGCTCAAAAGTCAAGTTTAGAATTAGCGCAATACAAAGCACAAAGCCAGTTAGAACTTAATTCAACTTACCGCAAGTTGACTGATTTAACCAATAAAGTGTCACTTTCCAAACTAGCTTTAGCACAATCTGTAGAAGCCTATACAATAAAAGCCAATCGATTTGCTCAAGGACTTGAAAAGACAACCGATTTGCTCAATACAGAAACCCAAGTTTTACAAAAAGAGCTTGAACACCTACAAGCTATATTTGATTACCAAGTAACCCAACATTATATTCATTTTTTAACTCACTAATCATGCAAAAAAAAGTATATCTACTCGCAGTAAGCATTGCCACACTACTCGCATCTTGTTCTAAGGAATCCAAAAAAATTAATCCACAAGCCAATCCAATTGCTGTAAAAATTCAACAATTGGTTCCCGAAAACCAAACTGGATTTGTATCGGCAAGCGGTACTATAGAATCTGAAAACAGTGCCAATCTGAGTACACGCATGATGGGCTATGTAACTTCTGTACATGCAAAAGTGGGGCAAAAAGTGAGCAAAGGCCAACTTTTAGTGTCCATAAACACTACTGATCTACTAGCAAAAAAAGCACAAGTTGAAGCCGCTATATTACAAGCAAACGCAGCGTTTAACAACGCCAAAAAAGACTACGAACGCTTTACCACATTGTTTGCACAACAAAGTGCCTCTCAAAAAGAAGTTGATGACATGACCTCTCGATATGAAATGGCTAAAGCTGGTTTGGAAGCAGCCAAACAACAACGAAACGAAGTACAAGCGCAGTTTTCGTATGCAAATATTACTGCGCCCTTTGCCGGTGAAGTAACCAACACCTTTGTAAAACCAGGTGACATGGCCAATCCGGGTATGCCGTTAGTAAGTATAGAAGGCGCTCATCATTTTCAAGTCACTGCTCGAGTTTCAGAAAGCGATATTTCTTTAATCACATCTGGAATGAAAGCAACTGCAGTAGTTAAATCTTCTCAACAATCCATTCCGGCAACAGTAATTGAAGTGAGTGGATCAGCAAAAAATACAGGTAGCCAATACTTGGTAAAATTAAATTTAGCACAAGTTCCCTCTTCTGTTCGCTCGGGCATGTTTGTACATGTTGTGTTTCCAATTGCTCAAAAAGAAAGCACTGCAGCATCAAATCCGACTAAAATTCTTGTACCAAAAAGTGCATTAATTACCCAAGGTCAATTAACCGGTATTTATATATTGAGTGATAAAAACACAGCCATTTTACGTTGGTTGCGAATTGGAAAAACCTATGGAAGTCAGGTAGAAGTATTGTCGGGTCTTTCGGCAAACGAAACCTATATTGTACGTGCACAAGGCAAATTATTTACTGGTGCCGCTGTAAAAGTGTACGATTTCAATTAATAAAATTTCGAAAACAACAATATAAATTACGATTATGCAAGAAGGTATTTCAGGTAAAATTGCCCACTTTTTCATCAATTCTAAACTCACCATATTACTCATGGTCGCGCTAATGATCATTGGCGTGTACAGTTCGTTTCTTATTCCGCGTGAAGAGGAACCACAAATTAATGTGCCCATGGCCGATGTGCTTATTGGCTATCCTGGTGCAAGCCCACAAGAAGTAGAAAGTCGAGTGGTGAAACCCCTTGAAAAAATTCTATCCAACATAAAAGGAGTAGAACATGTACATGCCATGGCCATGAATGGTCAAGCCGTATTGATTGTACAGTTTTTGGTTGGTCAAGACGTTGAACGTTCCTATGTGAAATTGTATGATGAATTGGCCAAACACGAAAATATGTTTCCACAAGGGATTTATAAACCCATTGTAAAAACGCGGTCAATTGACGATGTTCCCATGCTGGGCATTACCCTTTGGAGTAAATCACTCAACGATTTCGAAATTAGACAAGTAGCAGAGGAAGTTACATCCGAAATTGAAAAAGTAAAAGATGTGGCCATAACGCGTGAAATTGGCGGACGTACTCGTCAACTCAAAATTGTTGTGGATAAAGATAAAATGGCCGAAAATGGGTTAGATCCGTTGCATATTATGCAAATGATACAAGCCAGCAACACGAGTTCTCAATCGGGAAGTTTTGTTGCAAATGACCAAGAGTTTTTACTCACAACAGGTCAGTTTCTTAAAACCGCAGAAGACGTTGAAAATCTAGTTGTTGGTATTAATGCCAACATGCCAGTATACTTAAAACAAGTGGCAACAATTCAAGACGGACCGGCTAGTCCAAGTAATTATGTTTCATTTGGGTATGGCAAAGCAAATAAAAACCAATTAAACTCACCAGCTGAATATCCCGCTGTGACAATTTCTGTTGGAAAAGTTAAGGGAGCTGATGCCATGCAAATAGCTGAAAAAATTCTAACAAGAATTGAACAACTTAAAAAAACAATTATTACCCCTGATGTTCAGGTTGAAATAACACGAAATTATGGTGAAACTGCTTCAGATAAAGTTGGTGAATTGTTACTTCATCTCGGAATCGCCATTATAGCCGTAACCTTTTTAGTGATTTTGGCTATGGGCTGGCGTGGTGGATTAGTGGTGTTTTTCTCGGTACCCCTCACCTTTGCCTTAACTTTATTTGCCTATTATTTATTGGGTTATACCCTAAACCGAATTACACTTTTTGCTTTAGTATTTGTTGTAGGTATCGTGGTCGATGACAGCATTATTATTGCCGAGAACATGCACCGGCATTTCAAAATGAAGCGACTACCGTTTAAACAAGCGGCAATTTATGCCATCAACGAAGTTGGAAATCCAACAATATTAGCCACCTTTACCGTAATTGCTGCTATTTTACCTATGGCTTTTGTTTCAGGTATGATGGGGCCTTATATGAGTCCAATGCCAATTGGTGCTTCGATTGCCATGTTACTGTCTTTATTTGTTGCGCTTACTGTAACACCTTATTTGGGGTATCATTTGTTGCAAGAAAAAGAGGAGCAAAACCACAAAGCCGAACAAGGGCTGGAAACTTCTTGGATATATAAACTGTATAACAAACTCGAGCGTCCGTTGCTAGAAAGCAGCAAAAAAAGACGCCTTTTGGTTGGGTTAACTGTGCTGTTACTTGTAGGATCAGTGGTAATGTTTTTTACCAAATCTGTACTCGTAAAAATGTTGCCGTTTGACAACAAAAATGAATTCCAAGTAGTAGTCGACATGCCCGAAGGCACAAGTTTGGAACGCACCGCAGCGGTTACCCAAGAAATTGCGCAATACCTTTCTACAGTGCCCGAAGTTGTGAATTATCAAAATTACATAGGTACTTCGGCACCCATAACCTTTAACGGATTGGTTCGCCATTACGATTTACGCGGCGGAAGCAATATGGCTGATATTCAGGTGAATTTACTTCACAAAGAAGAGCGTGACTTACAAAGCCATGATATCGCCAAAATAGTCCGACCCGGAATTCAGAAAATTGCCAAAAAATATAATGCCAATGTAAAAATCATTGAAGTACCACCTGGACCACCTGTATTATCAACCTTAGTGGCTGAAATATATGGTCCTGACTATACGCAACAAATTGAAATTGCAAAACAAGTTAAAAACATTTTAGGCACTACAGCTGATATTGTGGATGTGGATTGGATGACAGAAGATAACCAAACCGAATACCGTTTGGAAGTTGACAAAGAAAAAGCAATGTTGCAGGGAATTGCTCCACAGCAAGTAGTAGGAAATCTTACTTATTTACTGAAAGAATATCCCATTTCGACTTTATATGATGAGCGGTCATCTAATCCAGTTGGAATTGTATTGGCACTTGATGATAAAGATAAAACCAGTATCCAAGACATCCAACAACTCAAAATAACTGGCAGTCAAGGAAATACAATACCAGTCTCAGATTTGGTAAAATTAGTGCCTACAACACGTGAAAAAACAATCTACCGAAAAGACCAAAAACGGGTGGTATATGTTACTGCTGATATGGCTGGTGCATTAGAAAGTCCAGTGTATGCCATTTTGGGAATGACAGAAAAATTGCAAAAAATGAATGTTCCAACTGGTTATACCGTAAATGAATTGTATATGGATCAACCATCGGATGAAAGTGATTTTACCATGAAATGGGATGGCGAATGGCAAATTACTCTTGAAGTATTCCGTGACTTGGGCGTAGCATTTATGGTTGTAATTGTAATCATATATATGCTCATTGTGGGCTGGTTTCAAAACTTTAAAACACCGATGGTCATGATGATGGCAATTCCACTTTCATTGGTTGGAATTGTGTTGGGACACTGGTTATTGGGTGCATTCTTTACCGCAACATCATTTATTGGAATGATTGCATTGGCCGGTGTAATGGTACGAAACTCAGTTTTGTTGATTGATTTTATTGAAATTCGATTACACGAAGGAATCCCACTCAAACAGGCAATAATTGAAGCGGGTGCCGTACGAACAACCCCAATTTTACTTACCACTGGAGCAGTAGTTATTGGCGCCTCGATTATATTATTTGATCCTATTTTTCAAGGATTGGCTATCTCCTTAGTATTTGGAGCAATCGTTTCAACGATACTCACCTTATTAGTTGTGCCAATAATATATTATGTAACTGAGCGCAAAAAATGGGAAAAAAACTAATCCAATTTTAAATTTAAAAATTAATCTGTATGAAACTAATACTCCTTACTGCTATCCAAGAATTTGAGGCAGACATCAAAAATATGCTGAAGAACGCTAACGTACACTCCTATTCTTTTCAAGACGTGAAAGGATATAAAAAAAATACAGAGGAATTAGCCAGCAATTGGTTTGGCACTGAAATACCTGAAACCGACTCAATTGTATTTTATGCCTTTGTACCTAAAACCAATAGTTCTGCAGTATTTGAAGCAGTAACTAATTTTAATAGTCATCAAGAAACGCTTTCTCATATTCACATTGCTATTCTTAACATTGAACAATCAAACTAAATTAACACATATGAAAAATAGAATCATACACGCAATTGCAGGAATTTTTATTTTGGCGAGTATCGCCTTGGCCCATTTTGTTCATCCCAACTGGATATGGTTTACTGTATTTGTAGGAGCCAACCTATTGCAATCTGCATTTACCAACTGGTGTTTAATGGCAGACATACTTACTAAGTTGGGGGTAAAAGACTAATTGAATTCGCCTATTTTATTTATAAAAAATAAGGCTATTTTTACACCAAATTTATACCATGAAAATAGAACAAATATATACGGGCTGTATAGCTCAAGCGGCTTATTATTTAGAAAGCAATGGCGAAGCAGCAATTTTTGATCCCTTGCGTGAAGTTGAGCCCTATCTAGCAAAAGCAGCAGCCGATGGAGCTAAAATTACCTATATTTTTGAAACCCATTTCCACGCCGATTTTGTTTCAGGGCATTTGGATTTGGCAAAAAAAACGGGTGCAACAATTGTTTATGGGCCAACAGCAAATCCAGAATTTGATGCCCTTGTGGCCACCGATAACCAAGAATTTAAAGTGGGTAATTACACCATAAAACTGCTTCACACTCCTGGTCATACACTTGAAAGCAGTTGTTATTTGTTGATAGACGAGAACCAAAAAGAATATGGAATAATTACCGGAGACACACTCTTTATTGGTGACGTAGGTCGACCCGATTTGGCGCAAGCCTTAGTTGAAGATCTCACTCAAGAAAAATTGGCTTCCTATTTGTACGATTCGTTACGCAACAGAATCATGCCATTAGCAGATAATTTGATTGTGTTCCCGAGTCACGGTGCGGGCAGTGCATGCGGAAAAAACATGAGCAAAGAAACAACCGACACCTTAGGCAATCAGAAAAAGACCAATTACGCACTTCGCGCAGATATGACGCGGGAAGAGTTTATAACTGAACTGCTTGATGGATTGGCATTACCTCCGGCCTATTTTCCTCAAAATGTAATGCTCAATATTCAAGGATATACTTCTCTAGACACTATATTGACACAATCCATGAAAGCCTTATCTCCAGCGGAAACTCAAGACTTGATTACGAATTCGGAAACACTTGTGTTGGATGTGCGCAGTGAAGATGAATTTTGTGCAGGACATATCCCGAATTCAATTTTTATTGGTTTGCAAGGGAACTTTGCTCCTTGGGTTGGTGCAATTCTACAAAAAGTGGAGCAACCCCTTGTTTTAGTTGTCCCAGCTGGAAAAGAAACAGAGGCGATTACGCGTCTTTCTAGAGTGGGATTTGACAATGTGCAAGGATATGTAATGGGTGGACTTACTGCCTGGGAAGCTGCAGGTTATCCAATTGGTAAAATTAATTCCATTACACCTCAAAAATTTGAACATGATTATACAGCAAATAGCTTTGTAGTTGACGCACGAAAACCTAGTGAATACGAGGCCGAACACCTAGAAGGCGCAATAAATATAGCCCTAGACACAGTACAAACTCATTTGAATTCAATACCAAATGCACCATTTTATTTGCATTGTGCAGGTGGATATCGATCTGTAATTATGGGCTCAATTTTAAAACGACATGGAATACATTCGTTTACAAATATTGAAAAAGGGATGGCAGGATTAAGACAAACCAGTGTTTCGCTCACTCAATTTGTTTGTCCATCAACCTTGGTAAAATAGTAGCCAAAAAATAGTCTAAACTCAGATTTTTAAATACTTTTGCACTCGTAAAAAACTTAAATCAAGCATGAATATGAAACCAATGTTACTCAAATTTTCTCGCGTTATTTTACTTGTTACTACTGCATTAATTGTGTTTTCATGTAATAAAGCAGGTGAGAACGAATACATCATCACAGGAACAATCAAAGGTGTTGATGGTAAAAAAGTATATTTAGAAGTGCAAGACGACATGACTGGCGCATTTAAAACCCTAGATACAGTAGTAGTTGAAGGCGGAAAATTCACTATAAAAGGTTCTGCAAAAGAAGCTGATATTAATTTGATTCAAATAGAATCTGTTGAAGGAAAAATTCCATTTATTCTAGAAAATGGTGATATTGAAATGGATATCAACAAAGATAGTTTAAGTGCGGTAAAAGTTACCGGTACCTACAACAACGATGAGTTAACAGCTTACCGTGAACTTGGATCAGCCATTCAGAAAAAAATGATGAAGTTCCAAAAAGACAACATGGCAAAAATGAACCAAGCGCAACAAAAGAAAGACACCGCTACCATTAATGCGTTGAGTAAAGAATACTTCAAATTTCAAAAAGATTTTGCAGCACAATCAGAAGAATATGTAAAAACACATCCAAAAGCGTTTATCTCCTTGTTATTGATTGAAAGCTTTTTTCAGCAAATGGTTGAGCCAGCCAAAATCACAACCTATTTTAATGGATTAGACAAAGAATTAAAAGCCAATAAACACGGAAAGAAAATTAAATCTCAGTTGGATATCATAAACAAACCAGCTGCACCTGCAGGAGTTGCCGTTGGAAGTGTTGCACCCGATTTTTCTGCACCCGATCCAAGTGGTAAAATGGTTAGTTTAAAACAATGCATGGGAAAAGTAACCTTGATTGATTTTTGGGCTTCGTGGTGTAATCCGTGCCGAGCTGAAAACCCAAATAATGTAGCTTTGTACAATGAGTTTCATGCTAAAGGATTAAATATTATTGGCGTTTCGTTGGATAAAGTCGGAGCCAAATGGAAAGAAGCTATAGCCAAAGACAAATTGGCTTGGCCACAAATTTCAAATTTAAAATACTGGGACGAACCGATTCGCGTAACCTACGGAGTTGAATCGATTCCTGCTACGTTCTTGTTGGACGCCAACGGAAAAGTAGTAGCCAAAGACTTAACCGGCGCTGCCTTGAAAGCCAAAGTAGCAGAGTTATTGGCAAAATAATTTAGGCTAGGAGCTGGAAGTTAGAAAGTTAGTTCCGAAGTATCGGAATTATAAACAAAATCTAAAATCTCCCCTTTGTTAATCAAAAATATATAAAAAAAGGATGTTCTACTGAGCATCCTTTTTTTTATGTATTTCTGTTTCAAAGGCTTAGTAAAAACCCCAAATAAAGTGCCCTTTTAAATTGGTAAACCGCAAAACAGTTTTTATATTTGCTCGCCTTAAACAGGTTTGGGGAGATACTCAAGCGGCCAACGAGGGCAGACTGTAAATCTGCTGTGTGAACTTCGCAGGTTCGAATCCTGCTCTCCCCACAAAAAAATAACAAACCCAAAATAACAAGCTTGCTTGATTATTTTGGGTTTTATTTTTTTGTGAAGGGTTCCCCCTTATGGATCATTTGAAAAATAATCCTGCTCTTGAATTTTTAATTACTTATGCGCACTGGAACCCTTTAAGAAATTCCTTATTCGCACAGCTCGCTTGATGGTTTTTTTGTTTTTAAAAGCTTGAAGGGTTCCCCCTTATGGATCATTTGAAAAATAATCCTGCACTTGAATTTTTAGTTACTTATGCGCAGTGGAACCCTTTAAGAAATTCCTTATTCGCACAGCTCGCTTGATGTTTTTTTTGTTTTTAAAAGCTTGAAGGGTTCCCCCTTATGGATCATTTGTAAAATAATCCTGCTATCTATTTCTTAGTTATATTTAACTTGGGAACCCTTCCCTACCTGACAAATATTTTTAAATAATAATGTTCTGAAAAATATCACAATCACAACCTAGAATACTGAATTTATCTACATTCTAAAAAACCATTTTTAATTTTTAATTATAAATTCTTAATTAACAAAAAAACTCACCTGAATCTGCACACTCAATTCCAGTTCACCAGCAGCCAGCGTTTCTCGAGGTGCATCGTTGGTTTGCATAGCCATCATTTTGGTGTTATAAAAAGGTTGAGGAGCTGAACTCACCGAATTATCTGATATACTTTGTACTTTTCCTACCTTTTGACCAACTACTGAGAGATAATCTTGGGCTTTTGTGAGTGCATTTTGCATGGCCAATTTACGCACTTCACTTTGTAATTTGGCTTCTTGAGACGATTGAAATTCTACCGATGAAATGGTTGTAATTCCTGCCGAAACTAATTCGGTCATCAACGCGTCGTATTTGCTTAAATCGCGCAACAACAACCGAATGGTTTGATTGGCATGAATAAAGGTTTTCTTGGTTTCGTAATCGTAGGCAGGGTTTAAATTCACCCGTTGGGTTTGCACATCGGCGGGAGCTAATCCCATTTTTTTTATGCTTTTTAGCACAGTTGCCGTTTTGGCGTCATTTTGATCTTTCACCGTTTTAGTATCAGTGCCTTTGGATTCAATGGCAATTTGAATTGAAACCTGATCCGGAATAATTTTTAATTTGCCCTCACCCATTACGGTTACTAAGGCCGGACTTTTTGACTCTTGTGCTAAGCTGCTGGCGAATACAAATAGTACTAAAAGTAGGATTGTCTTTTTCATAATTTTTAATTATTAATTTTTAGTTATTAATTACAGTTTACCGGTTTTAACCAACACAAACAACAACGCGATTGGTATGGCCAGTAGTACAACCATAAAGGTATGTTCGGTGAGTAAATACGGAGCTTTTAAAAGCGTTAAAACGTATCCACCAATTGCACCGCCAAAATGTGCCGTATGACCAATATGGTCGTTTTTCGCTTTCATGCCATATATTGAATACAAGAGATAACCAATACCAAATAAATAGGCTGGTATTGGAATTGGGATAAAAAACAAATACAAGCTCATATCAGGATTCAGTAAAATAGCCGAATACAATACACCTGTAACAGCTCCTGAAGCGCCAATGGCCGAGTAATGGTAATCGTCTTTGTGAAACAACAAAGTGAGCAAACTTCCAAATACTAAACTACCGGCGTAAATCAGGCCAAATGAAAAGTCATTCAAAAAATTAATTACTACCGGCGCAAACATGTATAAGGTAAACATATTGAAAAACAAATGCCCAATGTCGGCGTGTAAAAAACCCGATGAAACCATGCGGTATTGCTCACCGGCTCGAATACTGCCAATGTGAAACTGGTATTTTCGGAAAAATGTAAGATCATTAAATCCTTTGAAACTAACTAACAAATTAATACCGATTAACGAAAGTAAGATCATGCTCATGTGTAGCAATTTTAGATTCGTAAAAATAGAACTGTTTTAAGGAACAACGCCAAATTGCTCAAACTATTTCGGGAAAAAGACTATATTTGTTCAAATTTTTTGAGCATGCAGCTGTTGATGTATATTTTGTTTTATCCGCTCATTTGGTGTATTTCAAAGTTACCCTTTCGTTTGTTGTATCTTTTATCTGATTGTGTTTGTTTTATTGTATATCGGGTTGTTCGGTACCGCATAAAAACAGTTCGCGAGAACATTGCATTGGCACTTCCTCACCTAACTTTGACAGAACGTATAGAAGTAGAACGCAAATTTTACCACCACCTCTGTGATTTGTTTTTAGAAATGATGAAAACACTCAGCATAACCGATGATGAAATCAATGCACGTTTTATTTATACCAATATAGATGAGTACTTGGCTTTAGAAAAGAAGCAAAAAAGCATAGCCTTACTGTGTGCCCATTACAACAGCTACGAATGGACCATTTCAATCAACAGTAAAATTTCATTTGAAGCGTTTGCGATTTACAAAAAGATAAACAATGTACACTTTGACCGTTTGGTGCATCAAATACGTTCACGATTCAAAGCCACTTTAATCACAAACAAAGAGGCCATTCCAAAAATTAGCCAAAACGCACGAAATAAACACTTGGGTTTATATGGTTTTGCCAGTGATCAATCGCCTAGAGTTAATGCGGCACATCACTGGAAGAACTTTATGGGACACTATGTTCCGGTTCATACTGGAGGAGAAATGTTGGCTAAAAAATATGATATGAACGTAGCGTTTCTAAAAATCAAGAAAGTTAAACGTGGATTTTATGAAGCCGAGTTGGTAAACATATATGAAAATGTGAAAGATATTCCCAACTATGAAATATCCGATCGGTTTATGGAAATGGTGGAACAACAAATTTTAGAAGCACCCGAATTCTATTTGTGGACACACAAACGATGGAAACACCGCAAAGAACAAGCGTAATCCCTACAATTCAAACCAGTCTTGTACCATTTGGTTGGCCGTCGACACAAAATTACGGTGTACAAACTCATTGCTTTTGGCGTTATAGACATAGTCTTTTGACCATTCCGTATGGTTTTGTGCCAATTTTATTAGGCTCTCACACACAAATTCAATCTCGGAATTGGTGGTGGTAGGATGAAACGACATCCGGATCCAACCTGGTTTTTGAATCAAATCGCCGGCATCAATTTGACACACCAAAGCGTTTGATAAATCTCGATCAACATTGAGTAAATAATGCCCATAGGTTCCAGCACAACTGCAACCACCGCGCATCTGAATACCAAAACGGTCGTTTAAGAGTTTCACTCCCAAATTAAAATGCAAGTCTTCAATATAAAAAGAAACGACGCCCAATCGCTTTTGGTGTTGTGGCGCTAAAATCACAATATTTTTATGCGGGGCCAAACTAGCAAATACATAATCCAAGATTTCGTGCTCGCGTTGCAATATCTTGTCTATGCCCATTTTGTCTTTGAGTTGAATGGCCAAAGCGGTTTTAATTACTTGTAAAAAACCAGGCGTTCCGCCATCTTCTCGTTCTTCGATGTTATCAATGTATTTATGTGCGCCCCAAGGATTGGTCCAAGCTACGGTTCCGCCACCGGGATTGTCGGGAATTGTATTTTGATACAACTGCGAATTAAAAACCAAGACACCTGAAGTTCCAGGACCTCCCAAAAACTTATGTGGCGAAAAAAAGATAGCATCCAAATAAGAATTTGGATCAGCCGGATGCATATCAATGGACACATATGGCCCCGAACAAGCGAAATCCACAAAACACAAACCGTTATGCTGGTGCATCAATTTGGCTACTTGGTGGTAGGGTGTCTGAATTCCTGTCACATTCGAACACGAGGTGATTGAGGCAATTTTTAGCGGACGTTTTTCATATTTATCCAACAAGCGTTGCAATTCAATCAACGAAAACAAACCGTCTTTATCAGCCGGAATCACTTCGACATCAGCAATGGTTTCCAGCCACGAAGTTTGATTGGAATGGTGCTCCATGTGCGACACAAACACAATCGGTCGTCGATCGGCTGGGATAGTAATTTGTCCTTGCAAACGCTCCGGAACTTTGAGTCCTAAAATACGTTGTAATTTATTTACCACACCTGTCATACCACTGCCTTCGGTGATTAATACATCGGCAACACTAGCATTGACATGTTTCTTGATAAGTTGACGTGCATGGTGATAGGCCTTGGTCATCGCCGTTCCCGACTCGGTAGTTTCAGTATGCGTATTGGCCACATACGGACCAAATTTATGCAACAAACTTTCTTCTATGGGCAAGTACAAACGACCACTGGCGGTCCAATCAGTATAGATTATTTTTTGCTCTCCATATGGTGAGTTAAAAGTTTGATTGATACCCACAATCTGCTCCCGAAAAGGGGCAAAATAGGTTTCTAAGTCTGTAGAAAGATGAGGACTTGCTGTTGTTTGCATCTTATAAACCGGCGACAGCCTTTATTTCATCAATGATTCTAAATGCCAAAGCATCCGCTTCGGCTTGGGTTGGGGCTTCCGTATAAATACGGATAATTGGTTCGGTATTTGATTTGCGCAAATGCACCCACTCCGTTGGGAAATCAATTTTTACACCATCAATCGTTGAAATGTCTTCGTGTTGGTATTTTTTGGACATGGCTTCCAATATGGCATCTACGTCCAAGGTTAGGGTGAGTTCAATTTTGTTTTTACTCATGTAGTATTGCGGATAACTAGCACGCAATTGAGCAACTGTATGTTCTTGATTTGCCAAATACGTTAAGAACAAAGCTACGCCCACCAAACTATCACGACCATAATGCAATTCTGGGTAAATGATTCCGCCATTGCCTTCGCCACCAATAATAGCATTTGTGCTTTTCATGAGTTCCACTACATTCACCTCACCTACTGCACTGGCTTGGTACGATCCGTTGTGTTTAGTGGTAATGTCGCGCAAGGCACGGGAGGAAGACAGATTAGAAACAGTATTTCCTGGGGTTTTGCTCAATACATAATCAGCAACAGCTACCAAGGTATATTCTTCGCCAAACATTTCGCCGTCGTTTGAGATAAAAGCCAAACGATCTACATCGGGATCAACCACGATACCAAAATCGGCTTTTTCACGAACAACCAACTCGCAGATATCGCCCAAATGCTCTTTTAAAGGTTCGGGATTGTGTGGAAAATGTCCGTTGGGTTCGCAGTATAATTTTACGACTTCAACGCCCATTTGCTCCAATAAACTCGGGATAATAATTCCACCAGAAGAATTCACAGCATCAACTACTACTTTAAATTTGCGTTTGGCGACAGCTTCTGCATCAACCAAAGGCAATTGCAAAACTTCATCAATATGAATATCCATATAGGCGTCATTTACCGTAACTGTTCCTAAGTCATCCACTTCCGAGAAATCAAAAGCTTCTGCCTCGGCAATGGCTAGTATTTGCGCGCCATCGGCACCACTCAAAAATTCACCTTTGTGGTTCAATAATTTCAAGGCATTCCATTGTTTGGGGTTGTGCGAAGCGGTCAAAATAATTCCACCTTGTGCTTTTTCTAAAGGCACCGCAATTTCTACGGTAGGGGTTGTCGATAAACCCAAATCAATCACGTCTATGCCCAAACCAATCAAAGTATTCATCACCAAATTGTGTATCATTGGTCCCGAAATTCGGGCATCACGACCAATCACGACGGTCACTTTTCCGGTTTCTACTTTTACTTGTTGCTTGATCCACGTGCCATAAGCCGAAGCAAATTTCACCGCGTCTACTGGTGTTAAATTATCGCCAACTTGTCCGCCTATGGTTCCGCGTATGCCGGAAATTGATTTGATTAAAGTCATCTAAATTTAATTTAATTGGGTGCACAAATATAGGATTAGTTCCCAAAAATAAATTGATTTTAAGCGTAAGTTTTTAGGTGTATTACAGGCATATCAAGCAAAACATGTTATTTTTACCAACCTAAGTTTACAGCACTTGAATTTTCTCGCACACATTCATCTTTCTGGCCACAACCAATGGGTACAAACCGGTAACTTTATGGCCGATACAGTGCGTGGAAAAAACTATTTGCACTACCCAAACGAAATTCAAATTGGCATCTTATTGCATCGAGCGATTGATACGTTTACCGATGCACATCCCCTATTTCGACGCAGCACCAAACGATTGCATGCCCACTATCATCATTATTCGGGCGTGATTGTCGATGTATTTTACGACCATTTTTTGGCCAAAAATTTCCAAGATTATAGCGATAATTCGTTGGCTAATTTTACCCAAGACTTTTATCGTTTTTTAGAAAACAATTCTGATTCCTTAACCGAGAAAACAAAGCACATGTTACCCTTTATGGTACAACAAAATTGGCTGTTTAATTACCAATATACCGATGGTATTGCCCGAATTTTAGTCCAGATGGACCGTCGCATCGGAAGAAATACTCGCATGCAAGATTCAATTCAGGAACTAAACCAATTTTACCCTGAATTTCAAGATGAATTTCGTCAGTTTTATACCGAAATTCAAGAATTTTCTAACCAAAAAATACTCGAATTATGCCGTTTATACCCGAACTTTTAGCCGCTTATGAGCAGCAGCATAACCCTGATCGCGCACATCAAATGGAGGCTTATTTGAAATATCATTTTAAATTTTACGGCATTCAATCCACGCCACGTAGAGCTACTTTTAAAGCACTATTCGATAAACACAAAACCGAAATAGCGCAAGATTTCAGAACCATTGCGTGGGAATTATTTTCTCAACCCCAACGGGAATTGCACTATTGTGGCATTGAAATTTTACAAAAATTATTGCCCAAAAACTGGCAAAAAAGTGATTTAGTACTCATCGAAAAGTTCTTGGTCACCAATTCCTGGTGGGATAGTGTAGATACAATTGCGAAATACTTGTTGGGTGGGTATTTGCAGCATTTTCAAGCAGAAACCTATACCGTTATCGAGCGCTATTCAAATAGCTCTAATCTATGGCTGAATCGTTCGGCCATCATTTTTCAATTGGGTTACAAAACCAATACCAATGGCGATTTACTTTTTGCCGAATGCCTAAAACACGCACACTCAAAAGAGTTTTTTATCCAAAAATCCATTGGCTGGGCCTTACGCGAATACCATCGCTGCAACCCAATTGCAGTTGAAGAATTTGTAGCTACAAATACGCTCAAACCTTTAAGCAAAAAGGAAGCGTTAAAACATGTTGCATGCTAATCGATTAGTACTAAATTTGCGATTCAAATTTTAAAAAATGCTGAAAAAATTCGTTCGATCAATTGAAAACATAGTTGTTTGGGGACAATCTAAATTGTCTGCCAAGCAATTTATCTTTTTGTCGAGCGTATTGGTGGGCATCTCGGCTGCTTGGGCTGTGATTATACTAAAAGCCTTTGCGCACTGGGTTTTTTCGTTTGCCACCTCAATTAATGCCATTTTAAAATTAAGTTTCATCAACAGTATTTTACCCATCGTCGGCATTTTACTCACAGTATGGGTAATCAAGCGCATATTGGGCGGAACAATCGAAAAAGGCACCTCACAAATTTTATATGCGGTAGCCAAAAAAGGGAGCGTGATTCCGCGCAAGCAAATGTATGCACAAATCGTGACCAGCTCGCTCACAGTAGGTTTGGGTGGATCGGCAGGAATGGAAAGCCCCATTGTAATTACCGGAGCTGCCTTTGGATCCAATTATGCCCAACGATACAGTTTATCCTACAACGACCGCACTTTATTAATAGGTTGTGGTGTGGCTGCCGGCATTGCTGCGGCTTTTAATGCGCCCATTGCCGGAGTTTTGTTTGCCATTGAAGTACTTTTAGTCGATGTGAGCATTGCGGCCTTTACGCCTATTATGATTGCCGCAGCCACAGGTGCCTTGGTTTCTACCTTGGTGTTGGATGAAAGTGTATTGCTCAATTTTACTCATGCCCAGACTTTTGCGGTGCGTAATATTCCTTTTTATGCCGGATTAGGCATATTTACCGGATTTTTATCGGTGTATTATGCCAAGAATTTTCAACGATTGGAAAGTATTTTTGGCCGACTCAAGTGGAAAATTTACAACAAAGCACTTTTTGGTGCTACCCTACTCGGCGTACTCATTTTTGTATTTCCCGTGTTGTTTGGCGAGGGCTACGAGAGCATCCGCGTGTTGGCCGGCACTGATCCTGGTGCATTATTAGAAAACACCTTGTTTGGCGACTTTAGACACAACAAATTGGCTTTACTTCTATTCATTGGTTTGGCTTTATTCTTAAAGGTTTTTGCTACAGGAATTACTTTTGGTAGCGGCGGAAATGGCGGCAATTTTGCACCATCACTTTTCATGGGATCCTACGCTGGCTTTGTATTTGCCAAGGTGTTTAATTGGTTGGGCATGTCAAAATTACCAGTAGAAAATTTCATTTTAGTAGGTATGTCAGGCATTTTGAGTGGCTTGTTTCATGCTCCACTCACCGCGATTTTCCTAATAGCCGAAATTACGGGCGGCTACTCTTTAATGGTTCCCTTAATGATCGTATCGTCAATTAGCTATGCGATATCCAAAAAATTTGAAAAGCATTCGCTCGATGTAAAAAAATTGGCCAAATCGGGCAACGTATTTACCAGCAACAAAGACACCAATATCTTGGCCAGCTTACATACCGAATCGCTTATTCAGGCCGATAAATTGACACTTACTCCCGATGAAAATTTAGAACGTTTGGTGGGCATGATATCCAATTCAAACCAAGAACTTTTTGCGGTTTTAAACGCAGAAAATCAACTGATTGGATTGGTTAACTTCAATGATATTCGAGAAATAGTATTCAACTCGTTCAAAGTAAAATACACCTATATTCACGAAATTATGCGGGCACCCGAAGCCTATGTTACCAGCAACGATTCGATGGAACAAGTGATGCGCAAATTTGAAAAAACCACTCAAGTTTTTCTGCCAGTTTTAAAACAAGGCCAGTACTTTGGTTTCATCTCCAAATCGGCGGCCCTAGAAGCCTATCGAGAGCAATTGAAGTCGATGGTGATTGAGTAATTAATTAATTATGAGTTATGAATTATGAGTTATGAGTTATTTCTGTGAGTGGACTTTAGACTTTAAGACTTTAAGACTTTAGACTTTATGACTTTAGACTTTATGACTTTATGACTTTTGAACTCCCCTCTTGAGAGGGGCTGGGGGTGTGTTTTAGATGTCAAATTGAAAAACAGTCTTGATCTCGTGTCTGCTAGTCTATTTTGCTCGTAGGTTTCAAGTTTCAGGTTTCAGGTTTTCTTTCTTGGAGCAGTCTTGAATCTGTTATCTGCTAGTCTATTTAGGTGGTAGGTTGTAGGTGTTAGGTTGTAGGTGGTTTTCATAGAACAGTCTTGAATCTCTCATCTATCAGTCTCTCCTCTTTTGTTGTCCGTTGTCCGTTGTCTGTTTTCGGGTACTTACATAGAACAGTCATGAGTCTCGTGTATTTTTCACTATTTTCCAACTCAAAATAGTGTTCGCGGGAGATTCAAAAATCAACAATCAACAGTTAAAAATCAAAAATCTAAACACTACTTTTGCCTCTTTGCAAAACCATGACACAAACCGACGGAACCATCGAGGTATTGGGCGCGCGCGTGCACAACCTAAAAAATATAGACATCTCCATTCCCCGCGATCAATTGGTAGTGATTACAGGGCTTTCGGGATCGGGCAAGTCATCACTGGCCTTTGATACTATTTATGCCGAAGGTCAACGCCGCTATATTGAAACCTTTTCGGCCTATGCACGTCAATTTTTGGGCGGTTTAGAACGACCTGATGTTGATAAGATTGATGGGCTGTCACCTGTAATTGCCATCGAACAAAAAACCACCAGCAAAAGTCCGCGTTCAACTGTAGGCACCATTACCGAAATCTACGATTTTTTGCGCTTGTTATATGCCCGTGCCGCCGATGCCTATAGCTACAACACAGGAGAAAAAATGGTTTCGTATTCGGATGAGCACATAAAATCACTAATTGAACAAGAATACGCCAATCAAAAAATAATTTTATTAGCTCCTGTAATTCGAGCGCGCAAGGGACATTATGGCGAATTGTTTCAGCAAATAGCCAAACAAGGATTTGTAAAAGTGCGTGTAAATGGCGAAATCACCGATATTACGCCCGGCATGAAACTCGATCGATACAAAACCCACGACATCGAAATGGTAATTGATCGCTTAGTATTAGATCAGTCACCTGATCAGGAAAAACGTTTGCAAGAAAGTATACAAACCGCCATGCACCACGGCGATAACATTCTGATGCTGCTGGCTCAAGACAGTCAAGAAGTGCGCTACTTTAGCCGTAACTTAATGTGTCCTAGCACAGGAATTTCCTACCCCAATCCCGAACCGAATTTGTTTTCCTTTAATTCGCCAAAAGGGGCTTGTCCGAGTTGCAATGGGTTGGGCACAATTAACCAGATTAATCCCAGTAAAATAGTTCCTGATTCGAAATTATCAATCAAAGCGGGCGGTTTTGCTCCTTTGGGCGAATACAAAAACACCTGGATTTTTAAACAGTTGGATATAATTGGTGAGAAATTCAATTTTCAACTCACTGATCCCATTTCGGCCATTCCAGCTGAGGCCATGGAAATTATTATGCAAGGCGGCAAAGAAAAGTTCTCGGTAGCATCCAAAACGTTGGGCGTAACCAAAGAATACAAAATCGATTTTGAAGGCATTGCTAATTTTATCAAAAACCAACACGATGAAAGTGGTTCCTCTAGCATTAAACGCTGGGCTGCTGCCTTCATGGACGAAGTTCCTTGCCCTGATTGCGAAGGGAGCCGTTTAAAAAAAGAAGCACTGCATTTCAAACTCCTCGATAAAAACATCGCCGAATTAGCTAGTTTGGATATCATTGATTTGAGCAATTGGTTTGATTCATTGCAAACACAACTCACTACCAAACAACAAGCTATTGCAACTGAAGTGGTCAAAGAAATTAAAGACCGATTGCATTTTTTGGTCAATGTAGGCTTAGATTATTTGGCACTCAACCGTTCGTCCAAATCTTTATCAGGCGGCGAAGCGCAACGCATTCGATTGGCTACGCAAATTGGCTCTCAATTGGTGGGCGTGCTTTATATATTAGACGAGCCTAGCATTGGGTTACACCAGCGCGACAACACCAAACTCATTCATTCACTCGAACAATTGCGTGATATTGGAAATTCTGTATTGGTAGTTGAGCACGACAAAGACATGATTGAACGAGCCGATTACGTAATTGACATTGGTCCCAAAGCGGGTAAATTTGGCGGAGAAATTATCAGCCAAGGAACACCTAAACAGTTATTGAACGAAGACACCTTAACAGCCAATTACTTAAATGGTAAACTCAGTATTCCAATTCCGAGTACTCGCAGAACAGGCAATGGAAAAGAAATTGTACTCTCAGGAGCACAAGGAAATAATTTAAAAAATGTAACGCTTCGTATTCCGTTGGGTTGTTTAGTTTGTGTAACCGGCGTGTCGGGCAGCGGCAAGTCGAGTCTCATTAACGGTACCCTCTA